>NZ_PXUD01000114.1:0-75468 GCF_003390965.1 Salinivibrio sp. HTSP | reverse complement strand
CAAACCGATCCTTTTTTGGTTAAAAAACGTTCGCGATCTCGCCCTGCCTCTACACTAATTACTACGACTAAATCAGGTAAATAACATGAATCTCGAAGATATTAAAAATAGGTTTTCTGAAGAGGTTAAATATGTTGACGACTCCGCGCAAATTATTTTAAAGGGTCATCTGGTCATAGAAGATTTAATGACTCAAGCATTAGAGGCATACGTATTACATACTGAGTTTGTCGGCAATGCTCGGCTTCAATTTAATCAGAAATTGGAACTATGCAAATCAATTTCATTAACTGACTACAATAATGTTATGTGGAATTTAATAAAGAAAATTAATGTATTACGTAACGCATTATCGCACTCTCTTGATCCAGAAAGAAGAACGAAAGCGGTTGAATCATTGAAATCAATTTATGATCAGGAGTTTGAACCAAAGACAAGAGTCATAGATGGCATGGGAGAAGAGTGTGCTCTCTGTTTGGCTTCTGTAATGGGGGCCCTCGGGTATTTGCATAGCTTTTTGGCCGAGGTTAAACGATTGGAAAATCTAATCAAAATGATAGATTTAGGAATCCACAATGGTGGAAGACTGGAGTAAAAGCACCTAACAAATCGCTCCAATTGACAAAAATACCTGTCACGAATTTTGGTACCCAAAATGTATCGCCAGGCATTTTTGCAACTGAGCTAAGCGTTAGCTTTTAATCGAATTCAATTTATATATTCGTAAAACAAATAAGGAATAAAAATGAAAAAAGTAGTATTGGCAGCCTCGGTTTTGGCACTCACTGCATGTTCAACGATGCAACCGCCACGTTATGCTGTTTCTGTAGATAATATTCAAACTTTAAAAACCTTAACGGAGATCAAGGGCGAATTTGCATCATTGAATCAACGAGCTAAGTTCAGTGCCAACTGCCGCCTTATGGGGCCAATTGAACCTGCAGATGGATTATCTATCCCACAGTTTATTACTAAAGCTTTCAATGATGAATTGAAGATGGCTGACAAGTACTCAAAAGATTCGGTTAAAATCACAGGTGACATTACCAAAATTGAATTCTCATCAGTTTCCGGTTTAACCAATGGGTATTGGGATATTGGTGTCAGTTTACACTCAAGCAACGGTACTAACCTAATAGTTGATAATAAATACTCATTCAAAAGTGGCTTCGACGCTATCACTGCGTGCAATGCAACGGCTGATGCTTTATCTCCTGCAGTTCAAGATTTAATTAAAGCTACTGTTAGTCATCCTGAGTTTCCAAAATTAATGAAAGAAAGCTAACAAAGCACTTAAGTGGAAAAATTACATTTGGCTAGCGCTTCGCGCATTATAGCCAAATTGTAATTTTCCGCTTAGCTTGGCGTTAGCTGAAATCAGGCAAAGCGATGATTCCAAATACAAAAATATCACATACAATTCTGGAGTTTGGTAAATCAATTATTCTTCAGTTGCCCGACGGCCACTCGAAGGAAGAGTTCGAAGCGGCGATTTCCATCGTAATAGCGGCATGGAATGCTGTGGTGATCGACGTTTGGAATAAAACAGATGAATTTGAACGC
This sequence comes from Salinivibrio sp. HTSP, assembly GCF_003390965.1. NCBI lineage: Bacteria > Pseudomonadati > Pseudomonadota > Gammaproteobacteria > Vibrionales > Vibrionaceae > Salinivibrio > Salinivibrio sp. HTSP. The sequence goes on along the minus strand of NZ_PXUD01000114.1, from coordinate 73,905 downwards.
GAGCTAATTGAGCGGTTGGGAGAAGGACCAAAGCAAGCTCAAATTGAAGTTAAACGGCTAGTTAAGCGGAAAAAGTCGAAGTTTTCAGATGACTTGAGGGCTGTTGGGAATCACTGGGTTAGAGAGCAAGATGGCGAGTATATATTTGGATGTGAGGCACGAGGAAATGTTGAAGACTTTCCGGCAAAAGAAACTAAACACTAGATGCAAGTAGGGCAGCTAACAAACGCCTCAAGAGGGACTGTCAACGCGTGGCGTTTCGCAGCGACGCCGCGACTGATTGGCCTCTGTACACGGATGTTAGAAATCCCGCGACGGTTGAGGTAGCATTGCCGACTTTTTCTGCGGTGAGAGGGATTTATGTATATCGGCTTTGACTATGGTACAGCCAATTGTTCGGTGGCGAAGATTGAAAATGGTCAGCCGACGCTGTTACGTCTAGAAGGGGACAGCACGTTTATTCCTTCCTCCCTTGCCGCACCTACGCGCGAATCTGTGTCTGAGTATCTGTTTCGTCATCGGGGCATCAAGCCGCTAGATACGATTGGCGAGCAGATGTTGCGCCGCGCCATTGATGTAAACCGAGAGGAAAGCATCGAACTTGAGGCGGAGGACATGGCGTTTGGTCAAGCGGCGCTCGATCGTTATCTCGATGATCCGCGTGATATGTACTACGTGAAATCGCCTAAATCTTTCCTTGGCGCGTCAGGTTTACGTGATGCTCAACTGCGCTTTTTTGAAGACCTCGTATGCGCAATGATGGATAACATCAAAACGCAAGCCGAACACCAAACTCAACAGAGTATTCATGATGCGGTGATCGGTCGGCCGATTAACTTTCAAGGCCGTGGAGGCGAGGTGGCAAATCGCCAAGCCGAAGGTATTTTGCTCAATGCGGCTAAGCGGGCGGGCTTTAAACAGGTTGAATTTCAGTTTGAACCAGTCGCTGCCGGCCTGGACTATGAAGCGACACTGAGCGAAGACCAAATCGTTCTTGTGGTCGATATCGGTGGGGGCACCACAGACTGTTCATTGATTGAGATGGGGCCATCATGGCGCGGTAGTAGCGATCGCAGTGCAAGTTTGTTAGCGCACAAAGGTCAGCGTATTGGCGGCAATGACCTAGATATTGCGTTGGCATTCAAACAAATGATGTTCCCGTTTGGGATGGGCAGTAAGATGGAATCTGGCATTGAGATGCCGATTACGCAGTTTTCCAACCCCATCGCGATTAACAACGTACAAGCGCAAAACGATTTCTATGCGTTTGAAAACTTGGCGGTGCTCAAAGGGCTGCACAAGCAAGCGCAAGAGCCACATAAACTGGCCCGTTTGCTTGAGGTATATCACGAGTCGTTGGGTCACAACATTGTCCGTCGTGCGGAAGAGGCAAAGATTGCGTTGTCGGATCAAGCGGCTTACCGAGCGGGCATTCAACTGTTCTCCGAGCGCGTGGACGTTGATGTAACGCGCGATAACATGATTGATGCGATTGAGGCGCCCAAACGTAAGATGATCGCCTTAGTGCACGATGTGGCCGCGCAGGCCGGTGTAAAGCCTGACGTGATTTTTATGACAGGTGGCTCGGCGCGCTCGCCCTTCTTAAGGGAGGCTGTACAAGCAGAGCTCCCGAACATTCCTGTAGTGAGTGGCGACTACTTTGGCTCAGTCACCGCAGGCTTAGCGCGTTGGGCGGAAGTCTGCTTTAAGTAACCGTCGCTTGACGAACTGGGTTTGACGCTTACTTGTAATTCCTTGCGAAAGAAAAAAAGTTGTCAATAATAGGAACCCATCTTAGCGAAAACTTCCGTATTTTGACTAGAAATCATGCACCAAGGTGGGTGTGTTGGCGCGAAATAGTTTTGTTAGGACAGACTTATATCGCCAACCCAGTGCCAGTAGCCGTTTCGCTAAGCTTTGATTTTGAATGGTGGCAACTTCAATGCCGCGGTAGTGATGCGGATGCGCTTGAATATAGTCGATAAACGCCGTCAGCACCCCTTGGCCGCGAACGCTGGGGGCTAATTGTAGCGAAACAATCGATACTCGCTGACTACCGACCGGGCAGTGAATCAGACAATAGCCGAGCGGGTGCTTGATAGCGGTGGAGAGCTCTGGAAAAGCGCGCGTCTGGTGACGTTGAGCTAATTGGTCATAGCCGTGGCATAAGTGATTAAGCAGTTGCCGAGCGTTATCATCCATCGAAGTGCCTCTGAAGAGGTCGAAACGTAGCCACCATATTAAGGACTTTATTTTTTCTAAAAACAGAAAAGCGCAAGCCCCGTATTTACCTCTTTTGGGCACAATAATTGCATAAAAGCCGCGATTTCTACGCCAGATAACCAGCTAGTTTTTAAAACTGTGCGCGAGCTCATGCCGCACCATTGGTCGTTAGTGAATAACGCGTGTGCACCAGCATCGGTATGCTTTTATTATCGATGTATGAGAAAACGCACCTCGCGGCCATGTCGTCATAACTATCCCTACATGGCAGCGAAACGCGTAATATGTAGTCTGGATAAGGTACGTAGCGCAATATCAATCAATGTATGCGCTGATAGAATAGGAATTGAGCATGTTCCCAGCTACATGGCGCTCTAAGCGTTTGTGTTTTAGTGCGTTTGAGTACAGTGATGCAAAGCGCGTTAAAGCACTGTTTGAGCAAAATCAGCATCTGCAATATCAAGATCCCACGTTTAAACCTTGGTCGTTATCGACCTATCAAACACTGATAGCGGATAGTGCGGAGAAAAAGGCGCCCGACGTAGAAGAGGCCTTTTACCTTCGTCGCATTCAGACCCATGACGGTAAAGATATTGGCTACTTACAAATCTCGCTCAATGCGCCGGATACACAGAGTGTTTGGCTGCCCATGCTCACTATTTCTCCACGATATCAAAAACATGGCTATGGCAGCGAAGCGGTTGCGAGCGTGATTGACACCGTGCAAGCTTATGGGGATTATCGACGCATGGGTGTGAATGTTTACGCCGAAAACATTCGCGCGTTTCGATTCTGGTATCAGCAAGGGTTCTGTCGTATTTCCCATTTTGAACCCGAGCAAGATGAAGGACGAGATTACCACTGCTTGGTGCTCTATCGCGATTTAGACGTGAGGGCATCACCACGGTAGTGAACAGGGAAAGTGACTGAGTCATATAGGAAAGGAAAATGATAAAAACACCGAAAAAACGTCTGTTACTGACGCGTGTCGCACTGAGTGTTGTACTCGGCATGGGGCTTAGCGTTTCATCAACTACGGTGCAGGCGGCTGAGGCCGCACAGGTTCAGGTGCAGCGAGCGTCTGGGCTCCATCTGCAAGATTTTGATCGATCGGTTCGTCCACAGGATGACTTGTTCCGTCACGTCAATGGCACGTGGTACGACCAAACCCAAATCCCCAGTGATATGTCCAGCTATGGTGCGTTCCGTATTTTAGCTGAAGAGAATGAAAAGCGTCTGAAAGGCATCATTGATGAGCTGGTGGCGCGTGATGATCTCAAGCCTGGCTCCAATGAGCAAAAGCTGCGTGATTTTTATCTTAGCTATATGGACAAAGACAAAATTGATGCCTTGGGGGTCACGCCAATCAAACCTGAGCTTGATCGTATTGCGGCGATTGCCTCGAAGCCTGCGCTGATTTACGCGATGGCCGACTTGCGACGAGTTGGCGTTGGGATCCCGTTTAGTTTTTATGCATGGGCCGATGCGAAAAACCCTGACTATAACGCTCTGTATCTGAGCCAAAGTGGGTTGGGCCTGCCGGATAGAGACTATTATTTCCGAGACACCGAGGACGCTGAGCGTATCCGCACCGCGTATAAAAGTTATCTCGAAGATATGCTGCGCTTAGCGGGCTATGATCAGGCCAAACAACGCGCGGATCGGATTTATCAGCTGGAAAAAACACTGGCAGAGCATCATTGGACACGCGCTAAACGCCGTGATGCCCAAGCAACCTATAACAAAATGAGTCTTGAATCGCTTAATCAAGCCATGGGCAGGTTTGATTATGCTCGCTTTGCCAAGCGCGCGGGTATCGACAAAGCCGATGAAGTAGTGGTGCGCATGCCGTCTTATTTTGAGGCATTAGGGCAGGTGTTTGAGCAAACTAGCCTGCAAGCGTGGCAAGATTATCTAACCATTCGCACGCTCAATGCGTTTGCACCGCGCCTTAACCATGAGTTGGTTGAACGTCAATTTGCGTTCTATTCCAAAACCCTTAACGGCATTCCTGAGCAGCGTGACCGCTGGAAGCGCGGCGTACAAGCCACCGAAGGGGTATTGGGGGAAGCGCTTGGCCAAGAATATGTCGCCCGCTACTTCCCACCGCAAGCCAAAGCACGTATGGAAACCATGATTGATAACCTGCGTGCCGCGTTTAAAGACTCGATTGAATCATTAGCGTGGATGAGCGATGAAACCAAAGCGAAAGCATTGGATAAGCTGAGTAAATTCACGCCTAAAATCGGCTATCCAGAGCAATGGGAAGATTACAGCGCGCTGACCATCAACCCCGATGACTTGATTGGCAACAGCAAACGTGCCGCTCGCTGGGGCTATCAAGATATGTTGTCGCGGATTGGTGAGCCCGTTGATCGCAAAGAGTGGGGTATGACCCCGCAAACGGTCAACGCCTATTACAGCCCAACTGCCAATGAAATTGTGTTCCCCGCCGGGATCTTACAACCGCCGTTTTTTGATATGAATGCGGATGATGCCGTGAACTATGGCGGTATCGGCGCGGTGATTGGTCATGAAATGGGGCACGGTTTTGATGATCAGGGCTCGCGTTATGATGGCGATGGCAACCTATCCAATTGGTGGACGGATGAGGATCGCGCGCGCTTTGATGCACGCACCCAAAAGCTGGCCGAGCAATTTAGCCAGTTTGAACCGTTGCCGGGCTTGTTCATTGACGGCAAGGTGTCCTTGGGGGAAAACATTGGTGATTTAGTCGGCTTGACCACCGCCTTCCGCGCCTATCAAAAATCGTTGCACGGTGAACCGTCTCCTGTGATGGACGGTTATACCGGCGAGCAGCGATTCTTCCTCAGCTGGGGGCAGATCTGGAAAATGAAGATGCGTGAAGATGCCCTGCGTGAGCGCGTATCGTTGGGTCCGCATGCGCCACCACAATATCGCGTGCTTGGTGCACCGCGCAATGTCCCTGCGTTCTATGAAGCCTTTGATATAAAAGAAGGTGACGGTATGTATTTACCCGAAGATCAGCGGGTGAATATCTGGTAATCTCTGATGCCGCCTCCAAGGCGGCATTTTTATAGATTTTGGTACTGTCCGTCACGCGAATCGATGTAAGGAGGCCCAAGTGCTAAGCACGCCAAGGACGAGATTAGTTTTGCTTCCCCCAGAAAAAGCCGACATGGTAGCGCAGTTTTATCAGCGAAATCGTGCTCACCTGTCCCCATGGGAACCCATACGTCCTGCCGCATTTTATCGCGAAGACTATTGGCATCGCGCGCTGCAAGAAGCGAACGATTTGTTTCAACAGCAGCAGGCCTTCAAGTTTGTGATTTTGCATCATGAACGGGACGATGTGATAGGGGTGTGCAATTTCACCAATGTCATTCACGGCGCCTTTCAAGCGTGCCTGTTAGGTTATGCCGCTGACAAGCATTATCAAGGGCAAGGCTACATGCACGAAGCCATCCAAGCAGGTATCCGTTTCGTCTTTGAGCAGGTTGGGTTGCATCGCGTGATGGCCAACTATCTGCCCGACAATACGCGCAGTGAGCGGCTACTTACCAAGCTGGGATTTGAACGCGAAGGCTATGCACGCCGTTACCTCAAAATTAATGGCCGTTGGCAAGATCATGTGCTCACCGCCAAACTCAACCCTTTAATGGAAGAGTGAGTCGTTTAATAGCCAGCCGGACATTCCCTTTTATCCATTTAACTGTCAGGAGAAAAAATGAGTCAGTTTACCGAGTACAAAGTCGTTCATATTGTTGAAGGTGGTTGCGGCACCTTATTGCTGGGCTCAAGTGGCTTGCCGTTGCAACGCCTCGAAGCCGAACTCAATCAATACGCGCAAGATGGCTGGCAGGTTGTTTTTCAAGTAATCGAAAAGAAACGTTACATGCTGTTTTGGCAGCGTGAGGCCGTGATTGTCACCCTAGGTCGCTAATGCTCAAGTATTTGTCGCTTACGTTGATCCATCGTTACCAAGCTAAAGGTGGATCAAAGAAACGGTTCAATATTGAGTGTAATTTCGAGCCGAGCTGCTCGGAGTATACGCGCCAAGCGATCGAAAGATACGGCGCACTCCGAGGCTGGCAACTCGGATTGGCGCGCATTCGCCGCTGTAATAACCCCAATGCGATTGAAAAAATTCACGATGAGGTGCCTTAATGCGTTTTACCCAACCGATTGAAGCGCTGGAGGCGCAAGAAGAAGCACTGAGGAAGCAGGTGAACGGCTTGACCCAAAGCCAGAAAAAACGCTATTTTGCCGAGCAATCAAGACAGCTGAAAGATCCAGACACTTATGCGGCACTCAATTGGGCTTTCTTAGGGGGGTTCCATCATCTTTACTTGCGAAAGTACCGGTTGTTTATCGTAGAATGTACGTTATTGGTGATCGCCGTTATCGGCTTAGTGATGAGTCAGCCGTATTTCGCTCTGATTTTGGTTGGTTTAGTGCTATTTGAATTACCACAGCTTTTTTTGGCCCAAAAAATTGCCAGGCAGTACAACTACCATGTATCACGCTCAATTTATGAACACGTCCGCCACGGTGATTAACCCATGAAGCGTCGTCGGATCCGTAAACGTCATCAGCACCAGTTCTTTTTATGTCAGAAAACCTATCGGCGTGCCTTAATTGATTTGATTGAGGCTGATCCGGCAAGAATGCGTGCGCTTCGCTGTGTTCAAGCTTTAAACCTCCCTCAGTGCTATATTGCTGCCGGATTTATCCGGAATCTGGTTTGGGATGCGTTGCACAAATATGCCCCGAGTGCGCTCAATGATATCGATGTTGTCTTCTACGATCCTGAAGATACCAGTGCAGAGCGCGAACAATATTTAGAGCAGCTACTGCAAAAAACCATGCCAGAAATGACTTGGCAGGTACGTAACCAGGCGCGAATGCACGAGAAGCACCAAGATCCTCCTTACGCGAGTACGCTAGATGCAATGCGCTTTTGGCCGGAGAAAGAAACTGCGATTGCGGTGCGCCTTGATATGAACCAACGCTGCGAAGTCATCGCCGCCTTTGGGGTTCAATCTTTATTTGAACTTAAGCTTAGCCATAACCCTGCCCGCCCATGGCACGTTTTTCAGCAGCGCCTTGATGACAAGCAATGGCTGACACATTGGCCCAAACTTACTGTCACCACGCAGTGCTCTGTGGCGGCAAAGCCGATCCATCACGAGTAATCGTTAATAGGGTGCGCATGGGCACAGACAGTCCATGCCACCCAAGGCATACTCGTTGCTGTGTTGAACAGCCTGGATAGCTAAGCCGATGAAATACCGCATGGACGCGAGCCCGAGTGACGATGATATTACCGCCATTCGCCAACAGCTGCAGCAAAGCAATGCCCCGTTTTTAGCTGGCCTTCCTGAAGGCTCTCTTGCCGGCTATGCCTATAACGATAATGATGAACGTATCGGTGGCGTGGTGGCCAACACGTGGGGGCAATGGCTATTGATTAAATACCTTTGGGTCGATGATGCCTTCCGCCATCGCCACGTGGGGAGCCACTTATTGAGTAACTTGGAAGAGTACGCCAAGGAGATGGGCTGTAAAATGGCGTTCGTTGATACCTTAAGCTTTCAAGCCAAACCCTTCTACGAAAAGCATGGCTATCAATGCCAGATGACATTGTCGGACTATCCTGTCGATCATGCACTGCACTTTTTGACCAAAGCGCTGAGTTGATCAAAATCTATTCGCACAAAGGCACTCTTTTCCAAGTCACATGGCGTGTCCGTCCACACGTCAAGAAAGTTGATATTGCTAGTGTGCAGCGCTGGTGCCACGCGAATGTACTTGATGAGCATCATGCCCACGGTGTAAGAAATCGCGTGATTAACCCTGCATTGCTGCCGATAATCAAGAGGAACCATGGTATCGACTTCCGAGACGTCACTTTGCTTATATCGTATGCGACCAGCGGACACAGATGTCGTGCTTGATATCTGGTTAAACGCGTCATTAACCGCGCATGACTTTATCAGCGAGGACGTTTGGTACCAGCAGCGTGAGGCGATGCGATCAGCCTATTTGCTGATGGCAGAAGTGTGGGTCGCTGAACGAGAGTGGCGAATGGTTTACCACAGCTAGTTATCGTTTATATCATGTAAAAATCCCGCTTCGGTGAAAACCAAGCAGGATTTTTATTTTTATCATTTATATCAACACCATACTGGTCTTACCGATGGTATATAATGGTCGTACCAAAAGAAGGGTTAAAGACAGAATTTGACTTTATAATGCAAGAATTGCTAGTTTGGTACTACCAAATACGGAGAGGTAACCATGACGACATCCACCAGTAGCCTTTTTCATCCGGTGCAAATGGGCCGAGCGAGTGAAGATGTGGCATTGCAAATCGAATCGGCGATTCTGTCCGAGGCGCTAAAACCTGGCGACAAACTGCCCAGTGAGCGAGAGCTTCAGCAACAGTTTGGAACAGGGCGTGGCGTGGTGCGTGAGGCCATTCAATCACTCAAGCAAAAAGGCTTAATTGAAATCCGTAAGGGGCAAAAAGGTGGGGCGGTCGTCCGTCAGGTTGATGTGCATAACATCAGTGAATCATTGGCGCTGTTTCTAAAACAAAGCCATGTACAAGCGGATAAGGTCGCAGAGTTTCGTGAAACGGTCGATCAAAGCCTGGTGTTACTTGCCATTAGTCGTGGTACCGAGTCGCAGAAAAAACAGCTTGGTGAATATGTCACAGAGCTTGCGGCTCTTGCCGCTGAAGAGAATCCGGATTTGGATCGCTTGGGCGAGCTGGATCGCGCACTCAACCTATTGATTGCTGCAATGTCAGGCAACCCGATTTTTGAATGGGTGATGCATGCTATCCAGCAAGGGTTTAGTTCGCACGATTACGCCCTTTATCAGGTGGCGGATTATCGTCGCCAAACCGTGGAAAACTGGCAACAGACCGTTAACCACATTATCGCTGCCGAGCCGTTTAAGGCGCAAGCAACGATTAGCCACCACTATCGGTTGCTACAACAATGCATTGATGCACGAGCATCAAGCTAATTATAAAAATTTCAAAAAGGAAACCTCTACACAATCATACCCATTACCTGTGTTGCGACTGTTCCGGGCTGACGCCCTGCACACGGGAAGGACAAAATTTGGAGGTTTTATGGGACAGCAACAAAATTACGACTATATCATTGTCGGTGCGGGCTCGGCAGGCTGTGTTCTGGCGAACCGTTTAAGTGCTAACCCAGATAACAAGGTATTGCTACTCGAGGCAGGACGACCCGATTATCGGCTGGACTTTCGGATCCACATGCCTGCCGCATTAACTTATTTGCTCACAGACAGCACCTATAACTGGTTGTACGAATCTGAACCCGAGCCGAATATGCATAACCGCCGTATCGCACAGCCGCGCGGTAAAGTGCTCGGTGGTAGTAGTAGCATCAACGGCATGATTTATATTCGCGGCAATGCGATGGATTATGAAAAGTGGGCCAATGAGCATGGGCTAAAAGACTGGGACTACGCCCACTGTCTGCCGTACTTCCGCAAGTGTGAAACGCGATTAAAAGGCCAAGATGACTATCATGGCAACAATGGGCCGTTGGCAATTGAAACCGCACAATGTGACAACCCTCTATTTAGTGCGTTCTTTGACGCGACGCAACAAGCGGGTTATCCATTGACCGATGACGTGAATGGTTATCAGCAAGAAGGCTTTGGTATTTTCGACCAAAATATCTACCAAGGTCGTCGTCATAGTGCGGCGCGGGCGTACTTACACCCAGTGATGAACCGTAAGAACCTGACAGTGATCACCGGCGCGACCACTGATAAGGTTTTGTTTGAGGGCAAAACCGCGATTGGCGTGGAATACCGTAAATGGGGACGGAAGAAAACCGCGTATGGCGCCGAAATCATCAGCTGTGGTGGTGCAATCAACTCACCGAAGCTATTGCAGCTTTCAGGCATTGGCGATGAGACCATGTTGAAGAATTTGGGTGTTAAGCCTGTTCATCATTTGCCTGGGGTGGGGGAGAACTTGCAAGACCATCTTGAACTCTACGTGCAGTATGAATGTAAAGAACCGGTCAGCATGTATCCCGCGCTTAAGTTCCACAATCAACCGAAAATTGGTTTTGATTGGCTGTTCCGTCGTAAAGGCGCGGCGGCCACCAATCATTTTGAAGCGGGTGGTTTTGTACGTGGTAATGATGAGGTGGCGTATCCGAACCTGCAGTTCCACTTTTTGCCACTGGCGATCCGTTATGATGGCTCGGCACCGAACAAAGGACATGGTTTCCAATTGCATGTGGGGCCTATGAATACCGATGTGCGTGGCCACGTGAAAATTCGTAGCACCAACCCGGATGAGAAGCCAGAAATCTTCTTTAACTATCTCTCTACGCCACAAGAGCGTAAAGAGTGGGTCGAAGCGATCCGTGTCTCTCGCGATATCATTGCCCAGCCGGCCTTTGATCATCTGCGGGGTAAAGAGCTTTCGCCGGGCAGCGAGGCACAGACGGATCAGGAAATCCTCGATTTTGTGGCTCGAGAAGGGGAAAGTGCTTATCACCCAAGCTGTACCTGTAAAATGGGCTTGGCGAGTGACGAGATGGCCGTAGTGGATGAATCGCTGAACGTCCATGGCGTGAATAACTTGCGTGTGGTGGATGCCTCTGTGTTCCCTGCAATCACCAATGGCAACTTGTACGCACCGACCATTATGGTGGCAGAGAAAGCGGCTGATATGATCATGGGGCACACCCTTTCGCCGGCGAAAGATGCGGAATACTACCGCTACCTTCCAGACCATGCGCCGGTACCGGAAGAGGACGTGGCGCTGGCCTAATTCCCTGTGTACGCGTTAACGACAAGAGCCAGTCTCGTGCTGGCTCTTTATTATTTTTGTTTATCTAGCTGGTGTTTCGCCGCACTATAGCTGGCAACGCAATAAGGCACTAGATAGTTGAGTAGTGCGTGACCTATACGTAAGTCTGCCTCGCCCCAAATAGCCTCACCCTGATTAATCACATTGAGTACAGTGCCGACTACCAATGCGATTTTGAGTGCATTGAGCGCTACGCTGGGTTGAATTAACGTCCTAAAGAGTTGTTTCATTTAACGTCCACCCTCAGCACGTTCAAGCAGTGCCTGCGTGGGGAGGGTGGAAATTGTCTGTTGGATAACGCGTTTAATCAGGCCCGTATCAGGTCTTCGTCGTTGTTGTGAGGCGGGAATCTGGACACCAGTGGGTTCTAAGTCGTATGTGTTGTCTGTGATGACCAGTTTTGCTTGCTGTAAGCAAAGTGGGCAATGAAGAAGTTGCCCTGGCGCATCATCACGATAACGAGTGATCGTCGGGCCGCATGTCGGGCAGTGATGCAGGGGGATCCCTTCATCGGTATGCGCAATGATGGCGTCAAATTCGCCCGCTTTGGCGAGGTTGACAAACCGTTGCCCGATTGATGTATCAAACTGGCTGCCAAGATTCTCTTCGACAATGTCAATCGCTTTTTGTTTGGGCATGGCTTGTCGATACGGACGGTGGCTGGTCATGGCATCAAAGGCATCACAAATCGCGATAAGCTTGGCCTCTGCAGGAATGGCATCACCGGATAATTTGTTGGGGTATCCTCGGCCATCGACCCGTTCGTGGTGTAACCCGACGGCGTTGCGCACAATGGGTCCTAATGGATGGCCTTCCAAGATATACATCCCCTCATCGGGGTGACTCTGGATGATGGCAAATTCGTCATCGGTCAGCTTATCTGTTTTCTTTAAGATGGCATCAGGCACACTGATTTTGCCGAGATCATGCAAAAAGCCACCTAGGGTCGCGATGGCCTGCTCTTCTTTCGACCACCGTTCTGCTTTTGCGACCGCTGATGCAAACTGAGACACCCGCCAAAGGTGGCCGCCTGTGTAGGGGTCTTTTGCCTCAACGGTCCACGCCAGTGTTAATAGGCTTTGAAACAAGCGCTGTGTTTGAACACTATCCACATCGGATCGAAACCACTTTGTTAACCATTGCATCGTTATATCCTTTGTTGTGCGCCTTTATGAGTAGACAGGGACTATCCGGTAGAACTTTCAGTTTGTGGCGCGGGGGTTTCTGTCAAAAACTTAGGCAGGCTGAGCACCACGGTAACCCCTTGATTGATATTAGAATCGAAATGAAGTTTTCCCTGCAGTTTTTGGTGTACCAGATTGAACACGAGATTAAGGCCGAGCCCTGAACCGCCTTTACCGCGTGAACTGGTATAGAAGGGCTCAAAAATACGTTGGTGAAGTTCGGGCGCAACCCCGACGCCATTATCGGTATAGTGGATTTCTACGGTCTCGCCTTTATCGGCGATATGAATCTTTATGTCCGGCTCGGGAATACCTTCAAAGGCATGGCGGACACTGTTTATCACTAAGTTGGAGATAACTTGGGTCAGCACCCCAGGCAGGCTACTCATGGCAAGATGAGGGTCACCTTCGATAATCGGTGCCACCGGCACTTTTTTCGTTTCGGGGCGCAAACTCCCCATTAATGCTTCAAGCGTTTGCACCGGACGGAACTGACTTCGACTTTCAGACACTTGGTCGACCGCTGTTTGCTTGAAATCACGCACTAATCGTGCCGCACGATTGAGGTTGGTTTCCAGCATATTCGTGCCATCCGTGACCTGCTTCATCACGGCCGAATACTGCTCACTGGTCAAGGTTTTTTGCTCGAATGCGCTGTTTAGTGTGGAAACCGCGTCTTTGATCACTGAATTAGCCGTCACCGCGATACCCAGGGGGGTGTTTACTTCGTGCGCGACGCCGGCGACTAAGCTCCCCAGCGCGGCGAGTTTTTCGGATTCCACCAGTTGAGTTTGCGCAGCTTTAAGGTTATCCATACTCTGCGCGAGATCCTGGGTTCGCGCGTCAACGGTCGCTTCTAAACGCTGATTCAGTTGCTCGAGTTCCAACTGGGTCGTTTTAAGCTCAGTGATATCAATCGCGGTGCCGCGAAAACCCGTGAAGCCTTGACCGGTGAAATGTGCTATCCCTTGGAACACAAAATAGTAGGTGTGTTTTCCCAAGGTGATTTTTTCTTCGCACATGGTGAAATCATCGCATGTGTTCAAACAGTGTATCAGTGATGTGCAGTGGCTCAGTACGGGAACTGACTTTACCTTAGGGTGGTTTTCGACCGAGATCGCGAGCGCGACTTGCATCGCTTCAGAGCAAAATGTCAGTCGCTGCGTGGCATCGGTTTCCCACAACCAATCTGAAGCGGCGTTAGTGAAGTCCGACAATCGCGCCTGTTCTAACGCGATATTCTTATAGAGATTGGTCATGCGTAAAGTGATTTTATTGGTTTCGTCCGCCAGCCAGTCGAGTTCATCGCTTTTTTCCATAATCAACTTTCGATGTGTCAACTGCAATGGCTCGTGGATGGGCTCCACAGGGTCAAAATGAGACAAGTGTTTGGCAATCGCAAACACGCGTTGGCTGACGCTTTGATGGAAGACCCATAAAATCAGCGAGCAAACAATCAGGGTTTTGACCCCGTTGAGTAGGAGGGTGACAACAAACTGTTGCAGTAACAGATCATAGATTTTTTGCGCGTCAGATTTTACGCGTAGGGTACCGAGATGAATCCGGCGATCAGTGTCGGGATGGAAATAACTGAGTTCAGCTTCGCTGTCCACGCTGGTGGTGGTGAGTGGCTTACCCGCATCGAGTACGACACCGTCAAATTCAATCGAGAGGTAATCGATATAAGGCAGATTAACCAGCCCATCCAGCCGGTTTTGTGCGCTAACAAGGTCGAACACCCACAAAGACGATGCGATTAAGTCGGCATGGACATTTTGAATTTCTGCATGGCGGCGATCAACATGGTCAAAAGCTTCCTCATAATCCCATGATAGCTGTAGTAGCGTGGTCAATATGGTAAAAAAACTGCTGAGTAAGACCATCAGCAGAATGATTCGGCGGCCAACAATACTGAAAAGCGGGTGCTTGAGCCCCTGTTCAAACCTTTCTAGTTTTTCCATTCGAAATCCATTACCTTAATCTTTACTCTCACTGGCGTACTGTGTTGCTTCGCTGGATAAACTTAATGGGATCAAAAACATAAACTTGACGCCTTGCCCGGGCGCTGATTCAAGTTGCAGTTCGCCGCCTAGCTTTTGCTTGACGAGATTAAAGACCAAATTGAGGCCGAGCCCTGAGCCACCACGTCCCCGTTTACTGGTATAAAAGGGTTCAAAAATTCGGTGGTGAAGGGATGGCTCGATACCGCAGCCATTGTCTTGATAGCAAAGGTAGAGGTGGTCTTCTTGCCTTTCAAATTCGATCGTGATTGTTGGGTTATCCGTCTCGTCAAAGGCATGGTTGATGCTATTCATGACGAGATTAGAGATCACTTGGGTAACGACGCCGGGTAAGCTATACATGAGTATGCCACGCTCTCCGCTGACCTCGGGAGCCACCGGAATTTTACGGGTTTCTGGATGTAAGCTCGCAACCAGTGCGTCTAGTGTTTGTTTGACATCAAATTCGGTGAGCGTTTCTGACACTTGATCGACGGCGGTTTGTTTAAAGTCACGAATAAGATGGGTCGCACGCTTGAGGTTATGTTCCAGCATGACCACGCTGTCGTTCACTTGTTTGATCAAAGAAGCAAACTGTGTGCTGGTTAACGTTTGTTCCTCAAAGGCCTGGTTGAGCGTGTGGGTGATATCTTTAATCACTGACGAGGCGGTGACCGCAATGCCTAAAGGTGTGTTGACTTCATGCGCCACCCCTGCCACTAAGCTCCCGAGTGCCGCAAGCTTTTCCGACTCGACCAGTTGTTCTTGCGCCGCTTTTAAGTGTTCCATACTCTCTTGAAGTTCACGGGTTCGCTCATCAACGGTTTCTTCCAAGTTATGGTTCAATGTTTCCAGTTCAAACTGGGCCGTTTTGAGCTCGGTGATATCGATGCCCGTGCCTCTAAACCCGCGAAAGCCATCAATACCGTGATGGGCAAGCGCTTGAAAGACAAAATACCGGCTTTCACCCTCAACGGGTACGATCTCCTCACACATCGAAAAGTCCTGTTGTCGGTGAAGATTGGCCATAAACTGATGACAACCGACAGTAGAAAGTAACTTGTCAAGGTGCGGATATTGGTTGGGATTAAGGTCAAACGCCAATCGCATCGGCTCAGAGCAAAAGGTCAACTTGAGGTCGGCGTCGGTTTCCCAAAGCCAATCTGAAGAAACATGGGTAAAGTCAGCTAAGCGCTCGCGCTCGAGCATAATATTGCGATAGAGCGTTGACATATTTTGGGTGATTTTATTGGTTTCGGCCGCCAGCCAGTCGAGTTCGTCTTCTTTTTCCATGATATAGCGCTTACGGGGGAGGGTCAGCGTCTCTTCTTTAGGGTCAAGGGGATTGTACTGACGTAAAAACTGCGCCACTTTAAACACGCGTTGGCTGACGGTATGGTGGAACACCAATAAAATGAGATAACACACCATGAGTGTTTTTATCGCGTTCAATAGCAGTGTGATAAAAAAGCGTTGCATCAGATCGTTATAGATGGCTTTGGTGTTGGACTCGACATAAATGGTGCCAATCCGCTGGGTGTTTCCTGTATCTGGGTCGTCGTATTGCAATGGATACTCGTTAACCATTTTGCTCACATCTAACGGTGAGCCCGCTTCAAATAAATAGTTTTCCGAGCGCACCGCTAGGTAGTCGACATGGGGGAGATTGATCAGCCCGTCAATGCGTTCTTGAACACTGGTTAAGTCATAAATCCAAAGCGAGCTGGCGAGTAAGTCGGCATGAACGTGCTCAATTTCATAGTGTCGGCTATCCACTCGGTCAAAAACCTCATCGTAATCCCAATAAGTTTGCAGCAAGGTGGTAAAAATGGTGAAAAAGCCACTGAGCAAAATCATGATCAGCAAAATGCGTCTTCCCACCAAACTGAAGAAAGGATTACGAATGCTGTCATCAAACTTTTGGTTTCGGCTCATACGTGTTAAGCGCGTAAGTCGTTGCGGATACGGTAAGTGTAGAAGAAAAAACGGCTCTCACCGTAAGGAGTGGTGACTAGGGCGCGTGATTTATAGCATGGATGAAATGTCACCATGGTTGTACACCGTGATGGCGCAGGCAGATGAATAACTGACGTCGCGCCGCGAAACGCCTCTGAAATAAAAAGTGTGATCATGAAAAGGCCCGTTAAGGGCCATGGCTAATCTGGGTATTCAGCACGAATAGCGATAAAGTCGTCCCAATGCTCAAGGAGTAAATCGACCAGTTTGGGCTCAAAATGCTTGCCGCGCTGGGCGATCAGCTCTTGGCGAATGTCATCATCCGTCCATGCTTCCTTGTACGACCGCTTTGAGCCAAGGGCATCGAATACATCGGCCAGTGCTGAAATTCGGCCACTAATTGGGATGGATTCGCCCTCGAGGTGATTGGGGTAACCCGTTCCGTCCCATTTCTCGTGGTGGGTGGCAGCAATCTCTTTGGCTTCGACGATCAAGCGCCGTTTGGAGTGGCTGAGAATTTCGACGCCGTATTCGACATGCTTTTTCATCGTTTCCCACTCATCCGCATCGAGTTTTCCCGGCTTGTGTAAAATCGCGTCTGGGATAGCGACTTTACCGACATCATGAAGTGGGGAGCCGTGTTTCAGCAGCATGGTTTTGTGCTCGTCCAGACCATAGAGTTGCCCTAACTTTTCACAGAACAAAGACACCCGTTGCACATGGGCACCGGTTTCTTTACTGCGCGCTTCGACTGCATTGGCTAGGTTGTAGACCAATTCTTTCGAGGTCTCACGCAAATCGACCATAAGGCTTAAGTTTTCGAATGTCAGGCCTATATTCTGCATATAGATCTTAAGCAGATGTTGGTCCAGCTCAGAGAGCGTTGTGGCATGATTGACGTACAATAAAAACTCGACATCTTCTTCGTCGCGATGAAAAAGGACAAAGCCATTCTCAAACTGAATGCTTTGTTGTTCATCGAGTGCTTGCTGGCATCGCTCTGAGACGATTTTAGGTAACTTCTCAAACGCACACTCACTGTAACAGTCCACGTATTCTCCCGTCGCCGCCAACGTCAGCGCACGTGACTCTTCAGCACCGGGGCGCGGTTGTACCACGCAATAAAACGCGGAGTCATGAATGTGAAGGAGAGAGGTTAATTGCTCCAACACCGCGGTGGCATAGTGTTGCAAATTGGTGGTGTTCTGTACGTTTGCAGAGGCCTCAATCACCCGTTTGAGCCCCTGTTTTTGCTCCTCAATCATGCACAAGTCACGATAAGAGCGGAGCATCGAATAAAGCAGGGTTTTGAGCTTCTGGGTTGTCAGCTCCGTTTTTTCTTTGTAATCATCAATGTCGTATTCGCGGATCACCCGATCTTCTGGTGCTTGGCCGGCTTGTCCGGTGCGCAATACCAAGCGGATCACGTGGTCATTTTTCTCGTCGCGTATGTAGCGAACTAAGTCTAAGCCCGCATGTTCGGTTTCCATGACTACATCAACCAATGCGAGCGCAATATCAGCTTCTTTTTCGAGAATCTCTCTAGCTTCCTGCCCAGACAGAGCCGATAGAATTTCTAGAGGACGTCCTTGAAACGTGAACCCCGTTAGCGCAAGCCGTGTGACTTCATGCATCAGATCATCGTCATCAATCAGCAGTATACGCCATGGCGCTGCACCAGATGCTGAATTGATCTCATCAGACTTGGGAGACGCGCCGTCACGTTGATCTGCAAACAAGTCCATTCACTTCGCCCCTATTCGCGTTTATCTCAGTTAGTTAAAGCGTAGTTTAGGACTTTCAAAGTTGCGAGGAGGGAGTGATTGATAGTTAAGTGACTTTCCTTGGGTTTGTTACCGATCTCTGATCTGGCGCAGTATCTGAGCTAACTGGGCTGCTAGCCTTGGCATTGACAAGCCGTTGCCAAGAGGCTTAACGCCAGAGGCGTTGCATAACCTTGGTTATTTTATCGCCTGTTGACAACAGCTTGAGTAATTCTCTTACACAATTGTTGTGATATACCTATCAGTTGTATGGCGCTTATTTTGCGGGTGGCAAATAAGGCTGTTTTACTAAAATCATTATTAAAACACTATGACAGACAAACAAGGCAGTTATGTTTAAAAAACTCTCCCTCAAACACAAGCTCGCGCTGTCGGCGAGTGTGGCCATCATTATCGGTGGTTTGCTCGTTGAAGCGTTATCGTTTCGTGCATCACTTGCCCGGTTGGACACCGAAGTGGCACAGCGGCTGGAAAGTACCACGGCATCATACAATCAATATGTGTCTGACTGGGTTGCTTCAAAAGAGCGTGCGATGACCTCACTGACCAGCGAGGCCGATGAGAACAATATGGTCACCCACCTTAAGCAAGTGCGCGATGCGGGTGGCTTTGACAACGTCTTCCTCGCCTACCCAGATGGCAGTCAAGATAACGCGAATGGTGTTGTGCTACCGCCGGGCAATGACGATCCGCGCAAATGGGGTTGGTATATCAACGCCAAAGCGGACCCGTCGAGTGTGTTTATGGATAACCCGACGGTTGCAGCGGCAACCGGCGCCAATGTGGTGTCGTTAGGTAAAGCGCTCCAGTTCAACGGCGATACTTTGGTACTCGGGGCGGATGTTGAAATTGGTGACATTATCGAAGGTCTCGAGAAGGTGATCTTGCCGGGTAATGGCTATATGTTTATCGCCAACAGCGAAGGCAATATTTTTACCCACGCGAACACCGACTTACTCAAGGAGCCAATTAACCAGCTAGGCTTGTCTTTTAGTACGGTGAAGTCCGCCATGAATTCCGGTGAAAGTGTGATGGCCGACGTGGGTGGGGAAGAAAGTGTGGTATATGCCAAGCCCATTAAAGATACCGGATTAATCACTGTCACCGTGATTAACTATGACTCCTTAGTCGCGCCACTGTTTGATGCAGTCTGGGGGCAAATTGCGGTGACAATTGCAGTGGTTATTGCCTGTACGCTGCTGTTCAATCTGCTGGTGAATATTCTATTTAGACCGTTGACCAATGTCTCTAATGCCCTCGAGCAAATTGCCCATGGTAGCGGTGATCTGACTCAACGCATTGACGTTGAAAGTGAAGATGAAGTGGGGCAACTGGCGAAAAACTTCAACACCTTTGTGGGGAGTATGCATCAGTTGATTAGTCATATTCGCGAGCAAGCCGACCAACTCACGTCGCAGTCGGACAGCAGTACGGAACGGGCACGCCGCAACGTGGATGACATTAATCAGCAGCAGCAAGAAGTGACCATGGTGGCCACCGCCGTCACCGAGTTGGCCTCTGCGACACAAGAGATCGCCTCGCATGCTGAACACACCGCGAATACGGCGCAAGAATCGACCGCGAGCACTGATAATGGGCGTGCGGTGGTTGAAAATACCAAAACATCGATCACTCGGTTGTCGGATGAGTTGAAACAAGCCAGCACTATTGTTGCCGAACTAGATAAGCACTCGCAGGAGATTTCGACGGTACTGTCGACCATTCAAGGGATTGCGGAGCAAACCAACTTGCTTGCACTCAACGCGGCCATTGAGGCAGCGCGAGCGGGTGAGCAAGGGCGAGGCTTTGCCGTCGTCGCTGACGAGGTGCGTATTCTGTCGCAGCGTACCCATGCTTCGACCGAAGAAATTAAATCCACGATTGAGACGTTGCAAACTACGACGGCAAGCGCGGTATCGACCATGGAAAGCAGCTCAGTGTTGGCGGGCGATTCTGTGTCTGATGTGGATAAAGCCACGGCAGCTCTGAGTGAGATTGATGCAGCGGTCAATCAGATCAGTGATATGGCGACGCAAATCGCGACCGCGGCAGAAGAGCAAACCCATGTGACAAGTGAAATCACACAAAACATCACCTCTATCAAAGATGTGTCTGAGCACTTGGTAAGCAGTGCTAACGATACCTCGCAAGAGGCGGATAATCTGCGTAGTCAGGCAACACAGCTGAGCGACAAGGTATCGACGTATAAGCTTTGATGCACCGTCGACCAAGACGCTAAATGAATCAGCCGCTACCCACGCATCATGCAAGGTAGCGGTTTTTTTGAAAAAAAATGTGAGAGGAATGGAACTTTTGCTGTGGTGCTCAGTCCTAAAGGATACTGAAGCAACAGAAAAAGGTTTTATGTTAACCCTACTGCGACACTTTCGTACCTCGTTTATCCTCTTCCTCATCGGCACGGGTTGCCTGCTCGCCTTCAACCTTTCCACGCCACACGTTGCTGCCAACGGCAGTCCAAACGAACCGTTCGCATTCATCCCGCTAGCCTGGTTGTTTTTAGGATTGAGTGCAGTCATGTTTGTTGTCAACATGGTGATAACCATGCTAGGCATTAAACGGCAACACCTTGATTGTTAATGCCACAAACCATTTAACGCCTGATTGTTAATACCAAGGTCCAGAGGAGGCAAGATGATACAGCGCAATGGCCCAGAACTGGATATTGATATTGGTAATAAGCACTTGGTGATCCAGCGTCGCTATGAAGCGTTGGGGGCATTTAACGATTTGCTAATTGCGATTTGGTTTTTGATCGGGAGCTTCTTTTTTCTCAATGATGCGTTAATAGAAAGCGGAACATGGTTGTTTATTGTGGGTAGCGCGCAATTGTTACTGAAGCCGAGTATCAAATTGATGGGCCTAGTCCATGTCTCGCGCGTGCAACAACGGGCGCAGAACACAGCATAACCAACGGTTACTCAATCAATTATAAATTCATTAGCCTCTGAGCCAAGAGGCGAATAAACCCAAGAGGCAGGGTGATGACCCTGCCTCTTGCTATAGTGGCATCGCACTGGTTGGTTTATTATCGCTATTTATCCCAGAACCCAGAGCTGAAGGGCAACAAAAAAGCCAATCGATAGCCCGACCACTAACAAGGTGGATAACCGGGTACAGGCTAAACCGATCGCGACTAAAGCACCCAGTAAATAAGGATTGGTGGTCGAAATAGCCAGCTTATCCTCGGGAAAGAAGACAATCGGTACCCATAACGCGGTTAGAACCGCCGGTGCAGAGTAGGTAAGGAGTCGTTGCAACCGCGGACCAATGCGCACAGGGATGCTACGTGCCAGCAGCAGATAACGCACTGAGAAGGTGATCAGCGCCATGGCGACGATGATTAACCAGTAACTCATGTTGCTGCCCTCCGTGTCGGTAACGATTCAGTCATTAGCCCTGCGACCATACCTACGCCAGTTGCAATGATTAATGCGTTAGGGGTGTGGTAATAGGTGAACAGCAGCATACTGATACCGCTTGCCAAGGCACAAAGTAGCACGGGACGGGTTTTTATACTGGGTACGGTCAGGGCGATAAAGGTGGCCGCAATGGCAAAGTCGAGCCCGATGGCTTCCAAAGCTTTCAGCTGAGAGCCCGCTAGAATCCCCGCCAAGGTGGCAAGGTTCCAACCGATATAAAACGCGGCGCCCGTATAGAGGGCGTAGTGTTTAGAAAATCTACCATGTTTGCTGGTGTGTGCGGTTGAAAGCGCATACATTTCATCGGTCAGTAAAAAGCCGAGGCCGAGACGCCATTTAAGCGGCAAGGGAGTGATGTACTGACGAAAGTGGGCACCATAGAGAAGGTGCCGTGCGCTAATCACCAGTGTGGAACCGAGCACCGCTGGCAAGCCCGCCGCATTGCCCACCATCATGGTGCCAGACAATTGCACCGCCCCTGCAAAAACCAGTAATGACATGGCTTGTGTTTGCAGCGCACTGAATCCCATTTGCAGCCCTAATGAACCGCAGAGTATCCCCCAAGGCAGGACGGCGAGGCACAGCGGACTAACATCGCCCAATGCGCGCCATAGTGATGCCTCAGGCGCATGCACCTCTTGTGCAGCCTTATGCATAGATCACCTTTTTGTTGTATTTGCTTAGTTATAAATTGTTTTTATCGGTAAGGTGCTAAAAGGTCAGGTAACGTACTGATTAACAAACTTACAAGATGTTTGTATCACATCACCGCCATGCCGCAAAGAGATGGGATTATCAACAGCCAGAGTGGCTCACTAAGACACAGAAAGGAAACACGATGAAAGCACCGCATCGCCTGAAGGGATCAACATCGCCAAGCGTGCATTTTCTCTATGTTTGGTTAGTGTCAACGGCAATAGCCAGTGCCGCTCTGGTTGGCGCATGGCAGGTGGGATGGGTCACATTGACGACGTTTGGGGATGGTGCATTTTACGTCGGGGGGCTCGTTTGGTCGGTGGCGGGGCTTGTGACGTACAGTCGTCATAAAAGCCGCTATTGGTACCGTGATTCAGTGACACAGCGGGCGCTCACGGCTCAACAGCGCGCGATGGTGCTCGATTCATCGTCACAACCCGATGACAAGCTCGGACTGTGGCTGTTTTTAAGTGGGCTTCCCGCCATGATACTCAGCGGTCTATTGACGCTGTTGGCTTAACCCACCCAGTGATAATGGTGGTTCGGCTTTTTGGCGACCAATCCCTGTTGTTGTAAGTGGGTAAATAGGGTATCGACGGCCTCTTGGCTTAGTGCATACTCCGCCATCACGGCTTTCTTGCTACAACGTAACGTTTTGGCGGCTAACGCGGCTTTGATATCGGCATAAGGCGAATCTACATCCTCGTTAGGAACTTCTGAAGGCGTTATGGATTCCGTGTTTATCTCATTAACACGAGAAGACTCCTTAGTGTTCACAGGCGTAGGGGGTGTGGCATGTGGGTGACGATACCAATGGCGGAAACGCTGCTCTTCACCAATCACGCCGACAAAGAAAGCGGCGAATACATCGAGCAACACAGAGAGAAAAATCACCAGCCAAGATTGGGCCTGATCGGCACTGACGCCCAAGGTGTTCGCAAGATTGCTAATCAACCCCAAGATGGATCCCTGTGCCACCGCGGGTAAGCTATCGCGCTCTAACGCGAGCTGCTGTTGCTCTTTGCGTAATTGGTTGTTTTCTTTTTGTAATCGCGCCACACCCGTCGCAATTCTATCCAATTCGATATAACGCTCGGCGGCTTGATTGTTCAACGTGATTTGTTGCTCGATGGCGTTGATTTGCCGGTTATAAGCGTCAATCTGCGCTTGGGCTTGGCGCTGCTCACTTTGCGCGGCATTGGTGGCACTATTGATGCCGCCAATACTGCCGCCAATCGAGATTAAGGCCAAAATGAGATAAAAAGCCAAGGCTGACAGGGCGCCCACATAGTTGCCGTGCGCCCGGCGCTCACCAAACTCGTACCATGCATAAAACTTACCCGCTTCAAAAATCACTGCCAGTGCCCCGAACAACCACTGCATCAGCGGGTTATCGTCAAGGGATAAAAAAAGCAGCAGGGAAAAAATGGAAGAAGCCACAATGGCGGCGCCGGTAAAGCTGTACACACTTAACATGGCGAATCGCCCTTTGGGGAAGCGTAACGCCATCTTGGTTGGCGCTGACATGACTGGATTCATATTGTTGTTATTGTCTGTGATATTGAGAGGGCGCAAAGCCTAGCGCATCTCAGCCGATTTGTGTGTTAGGCAGGTGTGAAAATTCCAATGAATGCCTGCTTCCTCACCAACCTGCGCTAAAAAGCATCGTCAACTCAGTTAGGATTTGCCTATTAGTCACTATCAGAGAGTATCGAGCCGCATGATTTCCTCTCTATAGAGGAAAATGTCATAGTAAGCCTCTGGTTAAGGCAAATACTGATAGCTAAGGAATTCAAGTATGGATCTTAATAACTTTCATGCTCAGTTATCCGCGCTAGAAGCCGAGCTGTTGGCTGAACTAGAGGTAGGAGAACAAAATGGGGCGGATAGTACGGTTACACTAGACCAACAAAGTGTCGGCCGCTTGTCGCGAATGGATGCGATGCAGGGCCAACAAATGGCGCTTGAACAAAAGAGGCGTCGAAAAGAACGCTTATTACAGGTTAGAGCAGCCATTAAGCGCATTGAAGATGAGGATTATGGGTTTTGTCTGGATTGTGACGAACCGATCAACCCGAAGCGCCTTGAAATTGATCCCTGCGCACAACGTTGTGTGGCCTGTGAGGAGAAACAGGCATGAGTATTAGCGCCTTCGAGAAGAACGACTCGTTGAGCCACCACCAGGTTATATCAGTTATTAATGGGAATATATGTTCGCGCGATCTTATGCGATTTTGATAAAAAACCAATGGCCGTTAATTGCTTTTGGCTTTCTGTCGATCTTTTTTGGCAACATTGGCCAATCGTTTTTCATCAGCTGGTATGGCAGCAGTCTTAAAGAGGCGCTGCTATTAAGTGATGCCACCTACGGCGGGATCTACGCCATTGCCACTATGACCAGTAGTGTGTTGGTGATTAGCTTTGGTGGTGTGGTGGATCGTATACGGGTCGACAAACTCCTGATCTTTTTCGCCATGTTACTGATGATCGCGTGTGCGCTGATGTACTCCGTTGACAGTGTGATAGGGCTGTTGGTGGGGTTCTTTCTATTGCGGTTTTGCGGACAAGGCTTTTTGCCTCACATCGCGCAGGCCACTGTGATTAAGCGTGCCCAGCAAGACAAAGGCAAAGCCATTAGCTTAGTCGGCAGTGGGGTCGCCATTGGTGAGGTGGTTTTACCCTCAATTGTCATTGGCTTAATCGCGTTTTTAGGCTGGCGAGAAAGCTGGTTATTCATTGGAGCCACCCTGTTAGTGGTGTTTTTACCACTGGTGCTATTTCTGGTCCGAAAAGCCGATCTTAAACGGACGCGCATCGAAGCAGACCATCAAAACCAAGCCAGTGATGCCAGCCGACGACAAGTGATTCGCGACTGGCGCTTTTGGATGATCATACCCATTGCCTTGGTGACGCCGTTTTTGGTGACCGGCGTATTTATCCAACAGGACTTTATTCTGGCAGCCAAACAGTGGACGCCAGGTGTATTAGCGGGCAGTTTCGTCTTTTACGGGGCCGTGCATTGGTTGAGTTCTGTTATCTCCGGCAGCCTGATTGATAAATACCGGTCGCGAAATGTGCTTATCTTAATCCCCATTCCACTCGTTCTCGGCCTAATGGTGATTGCCAATGTTAATCACACCCTTGCCGCACCGCTTTTCATGTGCCTTTTCGGTTTAGCGATTGGCGCAACCAATCCGGTGATTAATACCTTATGGGCAGAAATGTACGGGGTCTCGCATATTGGTGCCATTCGTTCTCTGGTGACGGGCATGATGATCCTGTCCACCGCCTTGGCACCTTGGGTGTTCGGCATGGTTATCGATATCGGTTGGACGCTTAACCAACTGATTTATGCCCTGATTGGGTTGATTCTCTCCTTTACCGTATTGCTAGTGCCTGTGTATCCACGCCTATAAACGGCAGCGCTGAACGTGGTGTGCGAAAGCGACCTTTGCCTGATGGCCAAAGCAAGCGAAAAAGAGGGCTGAAGAAAAGAATGAAATAAATCTGCGTCAAAAATATCACAATCATAGATTAACTATATGATTTATAAAAAATAAGTCTTTATTGGGCTAAAAAAGGGGAGTTGACGCTTGGTCAATAAGTGACTAGGATCACGCGTTTTGATTTTCAGGTGAAATCAGGCCTGAAATGCGCGCGACACCTTTTTTAACCCAATTTTGTAGAGACGTTCATGATAGATAGAATTCAGCGTGATTGGTTCTCCAATGTACGCGGCGATATGCTTGCGGGTATCGTTGTGGCATTGGCTTTGATCCCAGAAGCGATTGCCTTCTCGATTATTGCCGGTGTGGATCCGAAAGTCGGCCTTTACGCCTCCTTTAGTATCGCCGTGATTATTGCCTTTGTGGGCGGACGCCCGGGCATGATTTCCGCCGCAACCGGTGCGATGGCACTGTTGATGGTGACCTTGGTAAAAGAGCATGGGCTTGAGTACCTATTGGCGGCGACTGTGCTAACCGGGATACTTCAAATTGCGGCCGGTTATTTAAAACTCGGAAACCTGATGCGTTTTGTTTCTCGCTCAGTGGTAACCGGGTTTGTCAACGCGCTCGCGATCCTGATCTTTATGGCGCAGTTGCCAGAGCTTATTGGTCCGGAAATCATCCGCGAGACCGAAATCATGTGGCATGTGTATCCGATGACGGCTGCAGGCTTAGCGATTATTTATCTTTTCCCTTACGTTCCGCGTATTGGCAAAGTCCTTCCTTCTCCGTTGATGTGCATTCTCATTCTGACCGGTATTGCCATGGCGTATAACCTGGACTTGCGTACTGTGGGTGACATGGGTGATTTGCCTGATACCTTGCCGGTTTTCCTATGGCCGGATGTGCCGCTAAACGTTGAAACCTTGGCGATTATCTTCCCATACTCAGCGGCATTGGCTGTGGTGGGCTTGTTGGAGTCAATGATGACTGCCACCATCGTTGACGACCTGACCGACACAGACAGTGAGAAAAACCGTGAGTGTAAAGGTCAAGGTGTTGCCAATATCGCCACTGGTTTCTTGGGCGGTATGGCCGGTTGTGCGATGATTGGTCAGTCGGTCATTAATATTAAATCCGGTGGACGTGGTCGTCTTTCTACCTTGTTCGCCGGTGTGCTACTGCTGATTATGGTGGTGTTCTTAAGCGATTGGATCAGCCAAATCCCGATGGCCGCACTGGTGGCGGTAATGATCATGGTGTCTATCGGTACCTTCTCTTGGGAGTCGATCGTTAACCTGAAGTCACACCCGCTATCAACCAATATCGTCATGGTCTCGACCGTGGTGGTCGTGGTGCTCACCCACAACCTTGCGATCGGCGTGCTAGTTGGGGTGTTACTCGCGGCCTTGTTCTTTGCCAATAAGATTGGTCGCTTTATGGTGGTGAAAAGCGAGCCGGAGGACAACGGCGATGCACGTACCTATCGTGTTGTGGGTCAAGTCTTTTTTGCCTCGTCAGATCAATTTTTGTCGTCGTTTGACTTCAAAGAAGCGTTGGAGCGTGTCACCATCGATCTCTCGGCAGCGCACTTTTGGGATATTACCTCCGTGTCTGTCCTTGATAAGGTGGTTATTAAATTCCGCCGTGAGGGTACCGAGGTGAATATCGTCGGCATGAATGATGCGACTGCGACCATCGTCGATAAGTTCGGCGTGCACGATAAGCCCGAAGAAGTAGAAAAAATGATGGGTGGCCACTAAGGAGACCGACCATGGAACAAATTACCGCGTGCGTAGATGGCCCGCATTATTCAAAGCAAGTCGCAGATTTAAGCGTTTGGGCCGCCAAGCGCTTGTCTGTGCCTTTGACACTTTTGCATGTGCTGGATAAATCCTCACACCAAGCGGAGCCTGAACTATCAGGCAACTTGGGCGTGGGCAGCCGTGAACAACTGCTACAAGAGCTGGTGGAGCTGGATGAGCAGCGTGCCAAGCTGGAAATGAAGCACGGCAAAGCCTTGCTGTCTGAGTTGGAAGAAGACGCTAAAGCCAAAGGGCTGGAAGACGTGCGCAAATTGCAGCGTCATGGCAACTTGGTGGAAACCCTGCTTGATATCGAGCCACAGACGCGAGTGCTAGTCTTGGGTAAATCCGGTGAGTTGCACCAAAACGATACCAAGGCAATCGGCTCACAGCTTGAAAGCGTGGTGCGCTCGATTAAAGCGCATACCTTGGTGGCTAACGGCGAGTTTTCAACACCTGAAAGCTACTTATTAGCGTTCGATGGCAGCGATATCAGCGAAAAGCTAGTGGAAAAAGCATTGAGCACCCCGCTGTTGGCAGGAATGACTTGTCACTTGGTGATGGTAGAAGATTCGCAAGAAAAGCTGGCAGCGTTTAAACGCGCAGCCGAGCGCTTGAAAACAGCGGGCGTCGATGTGGTTGAGGCTCAGCTAACCGGCGACGTTCATCGAGCGATTTTAGAGTACCAAGCGTCCAATCAAGTTGGATTGATCGTGATGGGAGCCTACGGTCACTCAAAATTACGTCAGTTCTTTGTGGGGAGCAATACCACTAAATTGC
This sequence comes from Salinivibrio sp. HTSP, assembly GCF_003390965.1. Taxonomy (NCBI): domain Bacteria; kingdom Pseudomonadati; phylum Pseudomonadota; class Gammaproteobacteria; order Vibrionales; family Vibrionaceae; genus Salinivibrio; species Salinivibrio sp. HTSP. The sequence continues at coordinate 45,734 of NZ_PXUD01000114.1, read as the reverse complement.
TGGTCGAGTCGACAGTACCCATGTTATTGATCCGTTAATCGCGAGCGGACAACGATAGCAATAAAAAACCCGCAGCGATGCGGGTTTTTTTGATCTGACTGTCGCCATCTAGCGGCAATGCACGCTATGCGTGGCGCTATCAGTATTTAAAGCGTGTGGTAAACATAAATTGGTCACCGTACCACTCGTTAACCCGGTAGGCTGCCCCCAGTGAGAAGAGTTCAGTGGCATGGAAGCGCCCGTAGGCAGAGCCAAAGGTATCTTCTTCGTCATCGACAGTTAGCAGGCCAATTTCACCGCCTACTTCAACTTGTGGCCCAAGCCACTGGCGTATGCCTAGGTTAACTTCCAAGCCGACATCGCTGTCAAAGTTATCTTTGTTCACGCCACGCGCGAGTAGCTCACCGGTTAAGTCTGCCCAGTTGTTAATGGGCGCATGAAAGCCAATCCCAGCCGCTGTGTCCCAATCGGAATCAAATTCGGTATCCGCTTCGACGCGTACGTGCGCGTTGGGATGGATCGACATGCTAAATCCTGCACCATAGGTGAGTGGGCTAACACCGATGCGTCCTTCCAGATAGTCGTAACTGAAGTTACTCATGGTGGTGAGGTTGGCGTCTTCTTCATTGGCCACGGCGCTGAACGAAGCCAAAGCGACAATCGCGCTGGCTAAAAGAGATTTACGCATTATCAATTCCACTTGTTATTGGTGTTCAAATCATTCTATAAGACGATTGCGCGCAGAAACAAGCACATCCGCCCGTGAGTCAGGCTTTTTTACCGATTTTTGACCGACCGGGTGGTACGGGCTAGCTTGGCGACTACTCTGCGCCCATATCCCATTTGTTGCGATTGATGGCCTCTACAATCCGAGGCGTGTCCAGTACGCTGGTCCATGGCAATAAATTGGCTTCATGCGCGATGACATAGCTGGTGAGCTGGTCGGTCACCACACTGACCAAGGTCTCTTTTTGCCAAGGTTTAGCGAGGTAATAGTGCAAACTGGCGTGATTAACCGCAGAGACTGTGTCTTCCAACCCTGCCTGGCCGGTCAGTAACACTTTGCGCGTCGATGCGGTCTCTGGCTGATGGGCTAACTCAATCAAAAACTCTACGCCTAGCTCGCCGGGCATAATATGATCACACAGAATCAGTGCCAGCTTGGTGCCTTCTGCGGCCATGTCCGCAATGACTTCTCGTGCTTCTGCGACTGATTCTGCAGCTTCTATCTCAAAGTGGTCGGTAAACCCTTGCAAGTCATCGACCACGCTATCGAGCACGTCACGCTCATCATCGACACATAGGACTAAATATTGGCTCATCGTTGGGGCTCCTTACTGACAGAGGCGGGAAGTTCAATGGGTAAGGTGACGGCCATTGTGGTACCGATACCTGGCTGGGAGCGAACCTGAATATCCCCGCCTTGCTCATGGATAATGGTTTGACACATGGTCAGGCCAATGCCTAAACCAAAGTGGCCTTCGCGTTTGGTGGTGTAATTTAACGCAAACATTTTTTCTTGCTGCTCAGGCGTCATACCGGTGCCGGTATCACTGATCGATACTTCTATCGTGCCAGAGGCTTGGTCATTGAGTGTTTTTACTGTCACGGTCAGGGTGCCTGGTGTTTGCATCGCATCTAAGGCATTGGCAATGAGGTTTGTCCACACCTGCGCCAAGGCAGAAGGCTGAGCGATAATATCGGGCACCCAGTCATAGCGCTTTTCCAATTGGTGAGGCTTGAGTCGATGCTCAAATAAGGTGAGGGTATCGTCAATGTTTTCAATAATACGGGTGCGTTGGCGCTGTTCACTGTCTTGACGGGCGTAGGTGCGTAAGCTTTTGACGAGATCGGCAATACGCGCCGCGCACACATGATTAGAGCGTAATAACCGCCCACAGCGGGCGTATTGCTTCCAGGTAGTGAGTTCGCGACTAAAGTCCTTACCCAGATGTTGTTGCCAGGCTTGGATATCTTCAGGTTGATATAGTCCGATGTTGACTAAATCGCGCGCGATACGTTTATCCCCGGTGACGTCGCTTAAGGTGCGGGTATAGGTTCGCGCCGTCGCCGTTGATAAAGGGGTACTCTCGCGGTTTGTTTGTAAAAGCGACAGGGCTTGCTCGCGGCTGGCTGAGGCCAACGGCGTTTTTGCCACTTCCTCTAGAGCGTCTGCGAGTGCATCACTGTTACGTAAAATCGCTGACACTGGGTTATTGAGTTCGTGAGCGACGCCCGCCACGAGTTGCCCCAGTAGTGCCATCTTTTCTTTTTCTAATAACTGGCGGTTGGCCTCGTCCAGTGAGGCGAGCGTTTGCTGCAGCTGGATTTCGGTATCGATACTGCGCTTTAAGCGTTGGTTAAAGTGCAGCAACAGGTATTGAATAAACAAGGGCAGCAGCTCAGAGCGACTGGTCATTATTTTACTAAATAATGCATGATCGATTTTGATCACCTGCGTCCGAGTGAGAGTGCGACCCGTGGAGAAAGAAACGTCTCCGGTCACAAACGACATACTGCCAATTAAGCTGCCGGAAGACAGGGTGGAGACATGATGCTCTTGCCCTTCGTCATCTGTTTTATACAGCCCAACGTCGCCATCGGTGATAAACCACAAAAATGCATTGTCTTGATTTTCTTTGGTCAACACATGGTTGGCACTGTAGGTGCGGCACGCGCGACTCTCATCGTTGCCTTCAAAAAACGCATATAAACCGGCGATCACGCGATCAGCAATGGCCGCTTTGTCGGTCTCGCCTGGCGCTAACAATTGCGCTTGAAACTGGCTTATCTCGCGCTCAACTTGGGCATCTAATAAGGTGCGGTGATCTAACACTTCAGCGTAGCGCAGTAAATCATGTTGGCAATAGCGCAACACGTAGGTAGTCAGTTCTTTTTCGGCGACACGCTGCATCTCCTCGGCTCGCCAAGGCTTGTGCATACAATAATTGAGTCGGCCCTCATTCACCGCCTGCAAAATAATATCGTATTGCGGTGCTTCGCTGAGCAAAACAGTTCGTGCGCCTTGGCTAGCCGCGTGATTGTCGACATTGACCAATAAATCGATGCCTTGGTGATCGCCAGCAAGGTTATGGCAGATCAGTAATGCCACCTGTTGCTCGTTAGCCTCAAAGTCGTCGAGCATGGTATAGGCGTCGTCAGGGGTCTCTGCACTGCAAAGATCAAACACATCACGAAACGGCGCGAGGTCGTGAGACAACTGCTCTACCACGAAAGGGTCTTGGTCAATGCACAATATAACGAAAGGATTCATAGACTCTGCTGATTTACCACGACGATGCGTTTATTGTATGCATTTATCCATCACAATGATGCGAAATGGTCGACATTCATGACGATACTCTCGGTATATTATGCTGCGCTATGACAGGGCGTTATCTTCAGCGCCTAATTTTAGTTACACTATGGCTTTTCGCATGCTTGAGGCAAAGAAAACATGTTTTTAGGAAAGTATGGTGCCATCGCTGGTGGCCTAGCGATTGTGGCGTGTTGGCCGTTTGCGACTGGCCAGATTGCACACTCGATGTATGAGCGAGAAGTCGACCAGCGTTCAACCCCAGAATTTACCCTCGAGCAGCAGACGTATGAGCGCGGGTATTTAACCTCGCAGGCGGTCACGCGTGTCGCATTTCAGGGTGAAACCAAAGCGATGCTTGCGCAGTCGGGCCTACCCGTTAGCTACGAAATCGCCTCAGAGATCTCGCACGGTGTATTTGGCGTGTCGTCAAGCAACACGTTAGTGATGACGCCTGAGCTACAAGCGATCACGCAAAGAGCGTGGCCCGGTAACCCAACCCCAATTCGTTTAGAGCTGGATACCTTGATGACAGGGGCATCCGATTATCACCTTACCGTCGCGCCTTTCTCGTTATCAGAGGCGAGCAGCAATCTGACCGCGAGTGAGCTAAGTCTACAAGGTGAGATTGACCGCAAAGGGCATGTTAAAGCCACCTTCTCTTTACCTGCACTGGCCTTCAATGACGACAGTGGGCAGCAACTCAAAGTGGATAGCGTGTCGGGGTCAGGAAGTGGCTATTTGCAAGATGGTCTGTGGATTGGTGAACAATCTTTATCGCTCGAGCAAGCGCACTTCAGTGATGTCAGTGGTCAATCCTTAAAGCTGGATAATGTAGAGCTTGAGATAGGGAATCAGTTGGTTGCGTCTGAGTCAGCGTCAACCCGTCAGCTAAACAATACCAACCAATTGACAGTAGGGACGGTGGCGTTACCGAACAACACGCAGTGGCGGAACTTGGTGGTGGCACTCGATGCCAATCATCTTGATTACAGTGCCATGTCCCAAATCGCGTTACTCTCGTCGCAGTGGCAAGAAGGTGGCGCGCCAGTGAGTATGGAGGCCTTTGATCAAGCTTTGGTGCAATTGTTGCAGTCGGGGTTATCGATTGATTTGTCGCCTGCCAACTTAACCGTGCCAGAAGGGGATATCAGTGTCGACATGCACGTCGATGTGAAAGAGAGTGATCCAACTGGCGTATTCAATCTCCAACAACTGGTCAATCAGGTCAGTGGTGATCTGGATATCTCGGTACCCAACGGGGTGCTGACACAGTCACCATGGCAAGCAAAAATACAAGATCTGACCAAAGCGGGCTTTGTCACACAAACCGATAAAAATACCGTGCTGACTGCCAAAATCGAGGGAAACCAAGTCGTCACCTCTAATGGCACTGCTGTACCGCTGGTGCAATTTGTCATGTTTATGCTGATGTAAATGCCGCATGGGCACTGACTGGAGACGTCGGTGCCCTTAGTTATCCATCACAATAAAAGCGAACGATGATGCAGTCCTTGCCTGAACTTAAGGCCAAAAAATACAAAACGGTGAGAGAAGAGACCGTCATAGGGTTACGTGCCGTGGCATTTATGAAGCATGGCACCACGACGCAAGTACAAATAAAGACCCCAGTGGGACAAACGTACCGGTGTGAATGTACCTTTATCGGTTTTGATGGTGAAAAGCGCTTATTCTTTTCGCTACCGACAGAAAACCTTAATCAGGTTAATCAGTTTTTTATTGAAGGTTATCGCTTGGCGGTTGATGCAGTATCTGATGAGGGCGAGGGGGCTAAAGTGAGGTTTGCCTCTAAGATCTCAACCGTGCTCAAAACGCCAATCAATTTGGTCATGGTCGAGTTACCGCAACAAGCCAAGCTGATACAACAGCGCAAAGACAATCGTTATGAGTTAAACGTCAAAGGGGAAATCCCGCTCGATCATCGTCGTTTGCCCGTCAACCTTACCGATATTTCTGCAGGTGGCTGTGGGTTTAGTTTTGATGCTATTGCGCCCGTGTTTGAAAAACACCACCAAATGGTGATTCAAATCCAAGCACCAGACAGTGACGAGTGTTTTATCTTAAGTGGGCAAATAGAGAACCGGCAACAAAAATGGGGCATGCAGCGCTATGGCGTGTCGTTTGACCGCAGCGGTCTCAAACACTGCGAGGCGTTGATCAAACGGCTGGTTTACGATGGCTCTCATTACATTTTTAACCCCAATGCTGAAGCGAGTGAATGACAAGGTCACGTTAGGGGCTTGAGGCATGTCGCGTCAGAGGATGAGAGCCAGTGATAGGCCTATCCCATGTAGGGTGCCCCTGGGTGCATCACTCATCCGGCGTGATATACGCCACCTTCGCTGGGATCGCATACTGTTGAAAAAACTGTAGCCAGCGTGTTTGGTGGGGCTGCAGTGTATCGCCTGGCCCCTTCACCTCCACCCATTGGTATGACGTACCTCGGCACATGAACAAGTCTGGATGGCCGCGGCGGTTATGGCGGCGGTCGAACAAGATGCGTTGAAAACAGGCGCGAAGCTGTGCTTGGTTTAGGTTGGTCAATGCAGCCTCAAGCAGTGGCCACTCTATGGCCGACCAATTGACCCACTCGTTAGTGGTGCCGTGCTTTTGCTGATAGTGTTGCGCCACCCATTCTCGTGCTTGGTCAATCTCAGCGAGGCGCTGATCGATTTGTGTCTGCCGTTTAGCGACAAAGTCGTCGCTATAAAGATCACGCGGCCCACGTTGAAACGGGTTGAGAAAGGCACCGCGGACAGGCAAAAATAAGATATCCCAAAAAAACAGCCCAAACAGTGCGTTAAGCAAGCTGTTTTCGCTAAACCATACCTGCCAGCCTTGCTGACGATAATAATCGGCCACCTCCTTTTCGACGCGCTGATTCAGCGGTAAAGCTAACGTCTCGGTGGGTAATGAAGCCGGTTTAGCATGCGTTGAGGGGACTAAGCTGCCGAGTACACGAACCGGTTTTTGTTTCGCTAAGCGATAAGCGACGTCAAGCTCTTCCTCATCGTGTGGGGCTTGGAGCATGGTGGCGATGATGGTTGCGGCCGCTTTAATGTCACCTTGCTTTATCAAGATACGTGCACGTCGTTCTTGGCTGGGTGGCTGAGTGGTGGTTTGATACAGCGACAAGGCGCTCGATAAATCATCTTGGCGCTCAAATTCGCGGGCAATACGATTCACCAAGCGCTGCCGCTTGCGCTCGAGCGGTGCCCAGTCAAAAGGGGCTGGCAACCAGGGGGCTAACGCCAAGACGTCTTTAGGTTGCTTGTTTTTGCGTGCTTGCCATGCGGTTTCGTTTAACCCGGATAAGTGAAGCCAATCATCAATCTGAGCTCGGTCGTTAAATAAGCGATCGGCTTGCCGAATGGGATAGGGCTCAAAGTGTTGGATACCCAGCTCCGCCACCACGAACTGGCTCAAATCCTGGCGCGAATTGCCAAAATACAGCAGGCTTAATACCGGTAAGATGTTTGGCTGGTGACAAACCACCAACGTATAAGGGCTGTCGAGCGTGTTGCCATAGGTCGCTTCTATCGCCTGCTGCCACTGGCTTTTAGACGCACTCTTAGGGAGTTCTGTATCTGGAAAGGCTTCAATCAGTTGTGCTTTAGTGAGTAATTTAAATAACACCTCTGACGGGGCTGTATAGGTAAAACGAATAAACTGATGCTCAGCCAGGGTGTCGAGTAACGGCGGTGTCTCACCCAGCTCATGGTAATGTAGCGAATCGGCTAAAAACCAGTCGTGACGGCGCATCAGTAAACGCACCAGCAGACACTGTGCTTTGAAGCTAAGCTGTTGAAAGGTCGTTAGCCAATGGCGCTCGTTGCTTGTGAGCAGATCCCAGTCACGTTCGCAGACTAAATCCATCAAGTTTTGAAAGTTATGATGGTAATAATAGGGGCTAAGAGGATCGGGCTGTGTCATTCTTTTCCTTTTCTTTCATCAGGACACGTGCATTCAGGAGCCGCCGCATGAAACGGATTATCGCTGTACTATTGTCAGTCTTTAGCGGGTTAGTGTCGAGCGATGCCTTGGCTGACAATGAAACGACGTTCTCTAACGAGCAAGGGATCGCTGGGGTCGCTTGCATTATCTCGGATCCTGCTGGACGGCTCTTGCTAGTCAAAGACACAGTAACTGGACGGTATGGTTTGCCTGGTGGCCGGGTTAACTTGGCCGAATCACCGAGCAGAGCGCTCGCCCGTGAAGTGTTCGAAGAAACAGCGATTCGGGTAACGGTCGGTGATGTGTATCATCAGGATGCGCGCTGCGTCTTGTTTGCCTGCCAAAGCCAGGCGCCGTTGCCTGTTGTCTCCACCGCTGAGGGGGTGGGGCTTTTGCCGGCGTGGCGCGCCCCCCATTTTGCCTCTGAAATTGAGCAAGCACGGCTGGTACCGCGCGCCCATGCGCAAGACTATCGCTATCGGTTTAATGATCGTCGCGATCACTTGTGGTCGCTAGCGGCGAAAACCCCGAGCAGTGATGTCAGTGCCTTGGCCGACTTTAGTGCCTTGGCACCTGTGTTTTATGTCAGTCAATATGGATTGGTCTCAGGCGTACAAAACACCGTACAAAAACTGGGTGACGCGGGGAATGCAACCGTCACCGCCGTATTCAAACTGGTCAATACGTTAGGAGAGATCGCCTTTTATATTGCCCTAGTGCCGTTGTTTCTTGTTTTTCGCGGCCATAAATCGGCACTGTCGCTGCTTTTTTTGCTAATCAGCGCAGCGGCTGTGTCTACCACTCTAAAAAGTGGCTTTGCCATGCCACGGCCGTTTTACCTATGGCCTGACTTGCAAATAGGCCAAGCAAGCGGCTTTACGGTACCTAGCGGCCACACGTTACTCGCGGCCGCTGTGATGACCGCTTGGTATCTAAAGCGCCGAGTCACACACCCGCCTGCTTTTGGTGCGCTGGCGATGACACTGGTGGTGATAGTGCTTATGGGGCTGAACCGCATGTATCTCGGGGTGCATTTTGCCAGTGATGTGGTGATTGGGGCCCTGGTCGGGAGCAGTGTCGCCTGGGCGACTATCAAGCTTGATGCGGTAACGGTGGGGAATGAACGCCCCGTGCTGACCACCGGCAGAATCTGGTTCTTAGCGTGTCTCATCATGGCGTTGCTGGCACTGGCATTAAAGATCCCCAATATGGTTTATCTGTCAGCGTTGGCGGCGGGTGTCTATACCGGTCAGGTTTGGCATAAGCTCTTTCCTAGTCATAAACCGGCCAGCCGGCTCAATGGCAAACTGTTAACGCTGGCGTGGATCTTTTTCGGTATCGCCGCCATTGTTGGCGCAGCTTGGGGAGTGGCACAGCTGACAGGCTTAAGCTGGATTGTGCTTATTGTCGTGTCAATGGCGGCATGGAGTTTGGGCCCTTGGGTACTGATTGCCAGCCCAGAGCTTGCTAAATGGTCGGGTAAGCGGTTGGGTTGGCGCGAGTGGTGACAAGGATTTGCTAGGTGATCGCTTTGGCTGTGCCAAGAGTTAAGGTAAAGTGACATCACAACAAAAATTGCACCAGGCATGGTGAGATAGCGCACAGGAACAGCAATGATACCGGCAATCCATCCAGAGGCGGGCCTGTCGTCCGCCGTCGTTGATTTAATCACTGCTTTACAAACAGCAGGTTTTCAAGGCGATATTGAATCGACCTATGCGAGCCGCCTTGCGGTGGCCACTGATAACAGTGTTTATCAAGCCTTACCGCAAGCCGTCCTCTTCCCCGCCTCGGTTGATGATCTTCAGCTTATTGGTCAGACCGTCCAAGCCCCAGCATTTAGTGAGATTAAGTTTTCTCCTCGTGGGGGCGGTACCGGCACCAACGGTCAGTCGTTGACCAAGCATGTGGTGGTGGACGTGTCTCGTCATATGAACCAGGTGCTGGAAGTGAACCCTGAGCAAGGCTGGGTGCGCGTTCAAGCAGGCGTTATTAAAGATCAGCTCAATGATGTATTGCGCCCGTATGGATACTTTTTCTCACCTGACTTATCAACCAGTAATCGCGCCACCATTGGCGGGATGATCAACACCGATGCTTCGGGCCAAGGCTCGCTACGTTACGGCAAGACCTCCGATCATGTGCTGGGTTTAAAAGCGGTGCTCGTGGATGGTAGCGTCCTCGATACGCAGCCTCTCAATGCGGATCAGCTTCAGCAAGCGATGTCGCGCGATGATCTTAGTGGCCGGGCGCTGCAAACGGTGTCCTCAGTCTGTCGTGAGCATCGTGATCTGATTACCGACACCTTCCCGCCGTTGAATCGTTTTTTAACCGGCTATGACCTTAAACATGTTTATGATGACACACTCACTGCCTTCGACATTGGCCGTGTGCTATGTGGCGCTGAAGGCTCTTTAGCGTTTATTGCCGAAGCTAAGCTCAACATCACGCCGATCCCGACCGTGCGTACCTTGGTAAATATTAAATACGACAGTTTTGATTCGGCACTGCGTAATGCGCCGACGATGGTTGAGGCGAACGCGCTATCGGTTGAAACCATTGATGCCAAGGTGCTTGATCTCGCAAGAAACGACATTGTTTGGCATACGGTGAGTGATCTGCTGCAAGACGTGCCCGGCAAAACCATGCACGGCATTAATATGGTGGAGTTTGCCGGGAACGAGGCTGGTGAGATCGAACAACAGATTTCGGCATTGTGCCAGCAATTGGATAGCCTGATAGCACAAAAGCAACAAGGTGTGATTGGTTATCAGATTTGTCGGGATCTCGCATCAATCAACAAAATCTATGCGATGCGTAAAAAAGCGGTCGGGCTGCTTGGCGCCACGAAAGGCAAAGCCAAACCTGTCGCCTTTGCCGAAGATACCTGTGTGCCGCCCGAAAACCTGGCTGATTTTATCAGTGAGTTCCGCGCATTGCTCGACAGCCATCATTTGCACTATGGCATGTTCGGTCATGTCGATGCGGGGGTACTACATGTGCGTCCAGCTCTGGATTTGTGTGATCCTGACCAAGAACGAGTGATGAAAACCCTCTCTGACCAAGTGGTCGCCTTGGTCGCCAAATATGGTGGCTTGATGTGGGGTGAGCATGGCAAAGGGTATCGTTCGGAATACGGCCCCGAGTTTTTTGGTGAGACCTTGTTTGCGCAGCTTCGCCATATTAAAGCGGCATTTGATCCGCAAAATCGGATGAATCCAGGAAAAATCTGCACACCGATTAACAGCCAGGATTCACTGGTGAAGGTTGATGACACTAAGCGTAGCTTTTATGACCGCCAAATTCCGGTAGAAGTGCGTGATAGCTTTAAAGGGGCAATGGAGTGTAATGGCAACGGGCTGTGCTTTAACTATGACACCGCCTCACCCATGTGTCCTTCTATGAAGGTCAGTTATGACCGTCGTCATTCGCCAAAAGGCCGCGCTGGAATTGTGCGAGAATGGTTGCGTTTACTGTCTGAGCAGGGTGTCGACCCGTTGGCGGTTGAACAGGCATTGATGACCCAGTCACCCTCAGTCCGTGAGGTGATGGCCAAATTCGGGCGCTATTTTACTCGCCGTAAAGAAGCAGATGATTTTAGCCATGAGGTCATGGAAGCCATGAGCGGTTGCTTGGCGTGTAAAGCTTGTGCCAGTCAGTGCCCGATCAAAGTGGATGTGCCGAGTTTTCGCTCGCGCTTTATGCAGCTCTATTACAGCCGCTATCCGCGCCCGATGAAAGACCACTTAGTGGCGAACATTGAAACCTTGCTACCATTGATGGCCAAAGCCCCAAAATGGGTGAATGCGGCGACTCAGCCTCAATGGGCCCAAGGGCTCACTGCGAAGTTGATTGGCTACACAGACACACCGGCGTTGTCGGTGCCGACGCTGGCTCAGTCACTGGCGGGCGATCATGCGCTGAAGTTTGATTTATCCTGGTTGCAGGCGTTATCTGCGCAAGAGCGTGAAAACTATGTATTGATTGTACAAGACCCATTTACCAGCTTTTATGAAGCGCCTCTGATTCACGATTTGATCAAACTGGCGCGGCAGTTGGGTAAGGTGCCCATGTTGGTGCCGTTCAAACCTAATGGGAAAGCGCAGCATGTAAAAGGGTTTCTTCGCCGCTTCGCACAGACGGCGCGTAACACCGCTGGCTTTTTGAATCAGCTGGCGGCGTTAAATATTCCCATGGTGGGCGTCGATCCAGCGCTGGTGCTTTGTTATCGCGATGAGTATCAAGAAGCGTTAGGTAAGCACCGGGGTAACTTTAATGTGATGTTGAGCCATGAGTGGCTGACCAGTGTTGTGCCTAATATGCCGGTTGTGACGAGCAGTGATGCCGACCCCTGGTATCTGTTTGGCCACTGCACAGAGAAAACACAGTTACCTCATGCTGAGCAACAATGGGTGGCTTTATTTGCCCATTTTGGGGCAGAGCTTAAACCGATTTCTGTCGGTTGCTGTGGTATGGCGGGCACTTATGGCCATGAAGCAGACAAACGCGAGACGTCAGCCGCGATCTATGATTTAAGTTGGTCGCCACAGTTGGCAAACCTACCTAGCGAGAGAGTGCTCGCAACCGGTTACTCGTGCCGCAGCCAAGTAAAGCGGTTCAGTGAGACGCAGTTGCAACACCCTTTGCAAATCTTGTTGCGGCTAGCATGTACGCGAATTGATCGTGCGCGTGTCGATAACGTATCACTATAAAGCTTGCATCTGGGTGGCTTTGTCATACAGTAAAATAAAGAGCTGAAAGCTAAGGTAAAACAAATGCTTAAAACGGTTGTTATCATCTTGCTGGTTTTACTCGGGATTACGGCGGCCCAGTACTTGGACGAGGGGACGCAAAAGAAAATTGCGTGGGTGGTCGGCGCCATCGCTGGTGTGCTGGCGTTGGTTGTGATTGGTGTAGAGCTTTTTCGTTAGTGTTGGTGGCGTCATTAGCTGGATAGCGTGACGCCGACGATACTAAAAACACGCAACGTTCGGAATGAAACGCTCGTAGTGAGAGGCCCGTAATGAGGTGTATCACGACGGGCGTTTTTATTTCATCCTTTTAAAGACGGTGCTTATGCGCGTTTTCCACGCTGCTTATTACCTGGCCCTTTGTGATTTGGCCGACGTATATCGGGTTGCTTGGGATGTTTAGTGGCAAAACGTTGGGTGCCATGGCGGCCTGAGCGACGCTGCCGGCCTGTTTTTTCGGGGGCATCTTCTCTCGGGATCAGGCACTTTGGTCCGTTACCAATCAAATGCTGTTTACCCATACGTACCAAGGCTTCACGGATCAGTGGCCAGTTGGCGGGATCGTGGTAACGCAGTAGTGCCTTGTGTAAGCGTCGCTGGCGCTCGCCTTTTGCCACTGTCAGTGCTTCGCGTTTTTTGTAACGCACCCGCTTCAGTGGATTGGTTTCCGAGTGATACATGGCGGTGGCATTACACATAGGTGATGGGTAAAAGTTTTGCACTTGGTCGCACTCAAACTCATTCTCTTTTAGCCAGCATGCCAAATGCACCATATCTTCATCTGTACAGCCAGGGTGCGCGGCAATGAAGTAGGGGATCAAATACTGCTTTTTGCCCGCTTCTTTACTGTATTTTTCGAATAGTGCTTTGAAGCGATCATACGCGCCCATGCCGGGCTTCATCATCAAGTCCAGCGTGTTCTTTTCGGTATGCTCAGGGGCGATTTTCAAATAACCACCGACATGGTGAGTCACCAATTCTTTGACATATTCTGGCGACTCAATCGCCAGGTCATACCGCACTCCCGAGGCAATCAAGACTTTTTTGATACCCTCCACCTGACGTGCTTTGCGATAGAGATCAATGGTATGACGGTGATCGGTATTGAGCTTGTCGCAAATCTTTGGAAATACACACGAGGGGCGACGACAGTTACGCTCCGCTTTAGGATCGGCGCAGCCGAGTCGATACATGTTAGCGGTTGGGCCACCCAAGTCTGAAATGGTGCCAGTAAAACCAGGCACTTTATCGCGGATATCATTGAGTTCTTCAATGATCGACGCTTGTGAGCGGTTTTGAATGATCCGTCCTTCGTGCTCGGTAATCGAACAAAATGAACAGCCGCCAAAACAGCCACGCATAATGTTCACCGAGGTTTTAATCATATCGTAGGCGGGGATCTTGGCGTTGCCGTACTTTGGGTGAGGCACACGTGCATAGGGCAACCCAAACACATAGTCCATTTCTTCGGTGGTGAGGGGCACCGGTGGTGGATTAATCCAAAGCAGTTGATCGCCATGTTGCTGCACCAAGGCGCGCGCAGAATAGGGGTTAGCTTCTAAGTGCATCACTCGGCTAGCATGCGCGTACAAAATCCGATCGTTCTTGAGTTTTTCAAACGAGGGCAGGCGAACAAAGGTGTTTTTAGCATCGTGTCGAGACGGACGGATAGTAATGGGTTTCGCCGCGTCTGGCTCTGCTTTTTTGCTGGTCTCGCACTGGGTTTCTGTTGCGTAGGGGTTAGGCATGGTCATGCTCTTTCCCGGTTTATCAATGCGGGTGGAATCGACTTCTGCCATGCCTTCGGGCGGTGTTTTCATCATCACTGCGGTGCCAGCGATGCGAGTCATAGCGGCTAAGGTGTCACCGCGAGATAAACGATGCGCCACTTCTATTAAGGCGCGCTCGGCGTTGCCAAATAGCAATATGTCAGCTTTGGCGTCACATAACACTGAGCGACGGACTTTGTCTGACCAATAGTCGTAGTGTGCTAAACGGCGCAAGCTGGCTTCTATGCCGCCTAGCACAATCGGCGTCTGCTTATAGGCCTCTCGGCAGCGCTGAGAATAGACTAAAACCGCGCGATCAGGGCGTTTCCCGCCCTCGTTATTAGGCGTGTAGGCATCATCATGGCGCAGCTTTCGGTCTGCGGTGTAACGGTTGATCATCGAGTCCATATTGCCGGCGGTTACACCAAAGAATAGGTTTGGTTCGCCTAATGCCATAAAATCATCTTTATTGTGCCAGTTAGGCTGCGAGATGATGCCAACACGAAACCCTTGTGCTTCCAATGTGCGGCCAATCACCGCCATGCCAAAGCTAGGATGATCGACATAGGCATCACCGGTCACGATGATGATATCGCAGCTATCCCAACCTAGGATATCCATCTCTTCACGGCTGGTGGGCAAAAAAGGCGCAGGGCCAAAGCAAGCCGCCCAGTAAGGGGTGTAATCGTATATAGCAGTCGGTGTCACGTTATGGTCTCTTGGTCAGCCCATTGCAATGAGGATGTGCGCTCCATCGATACGCGCATCGTGCGCCAGGGCGGGCGATAAATTAGCCAGCGATTTTAGCGACAATCCTGCACCGAGTATAGGGATAAATCTGGGGAGGTGACTCAGGATGTCATAGAAGGCTGGGAGGACGGGTTGTGTTGTTGCACATAATCGATAAAGGCACGATCGGCGAGGGATAAGTAACCCTCTTTACGCCAAGCAATGGAAATATCGAGCTTGATCGGCTGTGTGAATGGTATCCCGACAATCCCGCTTTCGTGTTCAGTAACCATATCGAGCAGTGCGCTGATCGCAAATCCATGACGGACGATATTCAAAATCATCGCCAGCAAATTGGTTTCTAATGACAGTTTGGGGGTCATCGCATGGGTATCGCAGACTTGATCGAGATAATCACGGTGGAAGTACCCAGGACGGAACATAATTAGCTCATGGGCGAAAAAGGTGTGATAGTCGAGGGTAGAATGCGTGGCGAGCGGATGATCGGTCGCGACAACAGCAACCATCTGCGAGGAGATCAAATGCGTGGTGTCTAACGAATCGGGCACCTCTCTATCATTGATCACGGCGAGATCCAACTCACCGTCGAGCAGCATTTGCCGCAGAGAGTGAGTGCCAGCCTCTACCACCGTGAGCTTTAGCGTGGGATAACGACGGCGAAATCCCATCAGCAACTCAGGAAAAAAATACGATCCCAGCATACCCGGCACACCGATACGCACCTCGCCTTTTTGCAATCCTTTCAGCTCATCCATGGCTGTGGCCGCATCTTGCATTTGTTGTACGACGCGATAGGCGTGCTGGAGTAATACTTGCCCTTCTTGCGTCAGTTGAATGTGCTTTTCATTGCGAATAAAAATCGGCATACCCAGTTGATTCTCAAGCTTTTTGATCGCAATGCTGAGCGCAGGTTGCGCGATATGCAGACGCTGGGCGGCGAGAGTAAAGCTTTTAGTCTCAGCGATAGCAATCACGTGGCGGAGCTGTTTGATGTCCATAATCATAAATAAAATATATAGAGAAGATATATTTAATATATTTTATTAATCATAGGGCCGTTGTTAGCATGATCACATCTTAGCCTGACGGTGAGGTTTTCATGATAGAGCTTGGCTCACCACGTTATCGATTGACCGCGTTTGCACTCGCATTCGGCTCCTTTTTGATTTTTTGTAATCTTTATCTGTTTCAACCTATGCTACCTGTCTTTGCCGCGACTGATGGGATCAGCGAAACACGGGCGAATTGGCTACTTGCGGCTACCACGTTGGGCCTTTCTTTTTCACTGGTGCCTTGGGCCGTGCTGTCGGAGCGAGTCGGTCGGCGCCCCGTGATGCTGGTGAGCCTTTGGATGCTTCCTGTGATTGGCCTTATTATAGCCACCAGTTCTTCTTTTTGGATCATCGTCGGTTTACGCGCGTTGATTGGTATTGCCCTGGGTGGGTTTGCCGCGGTCGCCGTGGCGTATATGGCGGAAGAGTTCTCACCGGAGGCGCTCGCGATTGCCGTGGGCAGCTATATCAGTGCGAACTCTCTAGGCGGGATCTCGGGTCGAGTGTTCGGTGGGATGATGACAGATTGGTGGGGATGGCATGGCGCGGTGATGGCGATGACCGTTTTCTCCTTGGTAGGCGTGGCCATCGTGAGTAAACTTTTACCGCGTCAGCGTTATTTTTCGCCTGGTAATACCTCTTTACTTGTCCATTCTCGCGGGGTGCTCACGCATCTTCGCACACCCAAGTTGTGGCTGGCGATGCTGATAGGTGGGGTGAACTTTGCGTTATTCGTGAATTTGTTTTCTGTGATAGCGTTTCGTTTAGTGGCTGCGCCTTACCAGTTACCCGTCAGTCTCGTGTCTTCAGTGTTTGTTTGTTACCTCGCCGGTACAGTGACATCGCGTTTGAGTGGGCGTTGGGTGCTGCACTTCGACGCCATCAAAGGCATGGCTTTTGGTACTTGTGTCGCTATGCTGGGGGTGTTAGTGACCTTGAGCAGTCAGGTGCTTTGGATGGTGGTGGGGCTATTGATTGTGAGTGGTGGCGCGTTCTTTACTCACTCACTCGCTTATGGGTGGGTCAGTCGCCAAGCCGCGCAGGGTAAAGCAACGGCAACGGCTTTGTATTTAGTGCATTATTATGTTGGTGGCAGCCTTGGTGGGTTTTATCTCATCGCGGCTTGGCAACACTATGCGTGGCCAGGTGTGGTGATTGCGGCCTTAGTGCTTATCACGGTTTTATTGGGACTGGTATTTGGCCTTTCCCGTGTTATGCGCCGTCGTCGAGAAAGCCAGCGCCACGCGCACGTTGTGGCACCCTGAGCTTTAACTCGATGCAGCGAACAGGGCGTCAACCGACGCCGTTCTCAGAGAGCGGATTGCGATAACTGCGTTGCCTCTTGGCAGCCAATATTGGCTCCTTTGCGACCGATTGCTTCGCTACAGCGATGTCTCGGTCGGCATGTCGATATTGTCACGGCTGACAGAGTTTCTGGCGTCAAACCCCGTTTGTTTGCCTGGCTGATAGGTACGTATACAGTCTCTCCCTTCGGCTTTTGCTTGGTAGAGAGCACTGTCGGCGCGCTCTATCAAGGATGAAAGCGTGTCGCCCGGTTGCAGCGTGGAGAGGCCTATAGACGCGGTGACTTTCAACGGGGTATGGCTTTCATCAATATAGACATCCATTTCTCGAATTTCCCCCAGCAAACGTTCGGCGATTTGCGCGGTGACCTCACCATTACATTTAGGTAGGAAGACAATAAATTCCTCGCCACCGAATCGACCGAAAATATCGGCCTTTCTCAAACGCTCCTGTACGGTGCGGGTAAATGATTGCAATACCACATCGCCCGCGTAGTGCCCCCACTTGTCATTAATCCGCTTGAACTTATCTAAATCGAGCAGTAAGACGGAGAATGGCGAGTGCCTTTCTTCACTCACGGCCAGCGCGCGCATAGCCAGCTGTAATAGCATCCGGCGATTATAAATGCCTGTTAACGGGTCGAGCGTCGCTTGCCGGTATAGGCGCAAAATCATGTGGAGTTGAGAAAGCTGTGACCATACCACCATGAAGGCAATAACGGTTTGTAGCCAATACGAAGCAATATTATCTGGACTGGTCATGGTGGCACTGAACGAATCAACCCATAAGTGGCAAATCAGGGTAATCGACATCAAGAGTAGGCTTTCCCGCATTGTGAGCGGGAAGATGGTCAGCATGACAATCTGAATAATGGGCAGCAAGGTGTAGCTGTAAGAGAATGCCGCGTTGTCAGTGGGAAAGCCTAAAGTGTGGCTGGCAGAAAAATAAAAGGCGTTGGTAGCGAGTACCATGGCGATCAAGCCAAGTTTTGCTGATTTGAGATTATTAGCGCGATTGACCGCGTAACCAATGGTAATCAGCATACCCGCTAACAAAAGGCGTTGCAGCGAGAGCTGCGCCGCGGCCATTTTGTCAGCGAGAAATAAAAAATCAGCGGGTGACCACGCAATGGTCAGGGCGGCCCATACGTAACACAACACGCACAACCGGCTGCGCAGATAAGTGCTGCGTGTATTATTAAAGCTGTTTGCGTGCTTTTTAGCACTCCACAGTTCAAGGAATGATATTTGCAGCTTGTAGACAATATGGCCTAAGGTTTCACTCATCATTGCACCCATTGTGATTCCCGCCTGTGCAAAGGTTCCAGTTGCGTCCGCCGCTTTGGTACTATCATGCTGCGCGGTCATGTTATTTTTTTCTGTCATAAAGGTTGGTATAAGCGTGTAAACATGCCAGTTTGTTGTTTATTTTGACTGTGTTTCTTGCATTCAATGTGATCTAGCCAACTTTTTAATGCAATAAAACGAATAATTGACCATTTTTTATTGAGATACGTAAGGTGCTCTTCATTATGTATACGTTACTCGCTCCTGCGGTTGCCTCGGCAGTTCTAGGGGCACAGCTGGTGCTCTCGCTGGCGTTATTAAAAGGGGAAATATGCCCAGGCCAACGGGGTCGGTTCCATCACGCTTTCTGGGTGCCTGTTTTTGCGTGGTTGATATTAGTTCCATTTACGTTGTTCGCCAGTTTACCCTTTTTGTTGTTAGGGATTTTTGCGTTTCGATCAAAAACAGGTAAAACGCGTCACTCCGGTCCCATTCCTTTGCTTCATGTCGCAAATTTATTGGGTTTTGTTGCATGGATTGTCATACTCGCCGCGCACGGTGGCGGAATGTTAATGATGGGAGCCTTGCAATTGGTGATTCTCGGGGCGAGCCTTGGCCACAGTTTGTTAGTGCGTGCGCGCTCGCGACTGCAAGCTTTTGATCGTTTGCTCCCTCTAATCAGTGTAGTGGCCTTTATGGGGGTGATGGTATTGGCCGCGCTGTTGTCTGCACTCAGCCCATCGGCAACAACTGACATCAACGCCATCATGGCGGGTGCCGGCCTAGGTTTGCTCGGGGTGGCGGCACAGATTTGGCACCTACTGAAGCAAACATCGCCTGTGTTTTGGCGCGTGAGCGTGGGCTTTGGATTTATGCTATTGGCGAATATCAGTCTGACGCGACTCGTCATGGCTTAATTAGGCACTTTTTCGCCTCGGATCTATACTCAAGGTGCGGTCTTCAGTGCAAGGAGAGGGTATGGATATCCACAACATCAGCCGATTAGATGGTGCTATCTTCTATGGCATTGTCAATGAAAGACTGCGTCTTGAGTGTGATAGCTTAGAAGCACTGATGGCGCATTTAGATCTCGACCACGATCAATTGCAAAATAAGTTTGATGATATTGGTTGTGAGTACGACCCGCTTACCAATCAATTAAGGCTTAAATAGCGTCTAACCTGCGGCTCACTGCATAGACGGTGAGTCGCACTCTAACTCTTCTTTCATCCCTTCGTAGACAGACCCCGTTGTTTTGTTAAAAATTTGATCGTTTATTGTTCTGCCCACTACGCTTATTAAGGGAGAGAGTCAGTGAACTCTCTGTTTTATCACGTGGAATACACGCTATAAGGACGACCCTGATGCCGCGACGAGCATGGAGCGTAATTGTATTAACCGCACTGATTGGCGTGGGGTTTGCAGCCTTAACCGCTCACTTGTTGTATCAAAAAGAGCAAGAGGCGATTCGCAAAGAGCTGCATAAAGACGTGAACAACGCCGCAATGGCGTTAGCGCGAGAGGTGAATCTTGGCCTTGAATTGCTCTATGCCGTCAAGAATCATTTTGACGCGGGGCATCGATTAGATGCGCGTAATTTTCAACCGCTCACGTCCGGTGTACTGACACGCCACCCCAGCTTTAAATCGATAGAGTGGGTGGACATTGTGATGCACCACCAGCGCCGCCATTACGTTCAAGGAATGGAAGAAAGAGGTGCCACGTCTTCACAGTTTAATATTGTCGAGTTGGATGAAAACAACCAACTGATACCCGCGCAACGGCGTGATATGTACTTCCCGCTCAGGTTCACCTCCGGTGAGAATAATGAGGCCGCGGTGATCGGTTTCGATCTTGGCTCCACGCCGGTGACTCGTCAGGCCCTCAAGACCAGTTTTAATACCGGCGTTCCTGTCGCCACGCCAGCGACCACTATTGAGCGCGCCTACGGCAATGTGCGTGGCTTTTTATTGATCATGCCGATTTTATTAGATCCAGAACAGTTAGGTGGGGAAGACACGCGAGATTTGCGCGGCTTTCTGGTGGCGGTGATTGATGTCAATACCTTGGTCAACTTGGCGATAGATACGGTCATTAATGACGGGATTAATTATACCTTGATTGATTCCACCGATCCGAATCATCGCCAAGTGCTTCATACGCAGCGAGTAGAATTAGCACAGATGAAAGATTCACTCGCGCAACAGCCCGCGAACCCTATCTTCTTTGCGGGACGCGAATGGGAGCTGATTGGCTACCCGACCGTTAGGTATATGCAGGAAAGACAAAGTTGGGTGCCGCTTTGGACGTTTCTCATTGGCAGTGGCATATTTTTGCTCATTTGCTACCTGATTTATCGCCTGCAGTCTCGCGCCTACAGTGTTCAGGTACAAGTTGATCAAAAAACGCACGCATTGAAAGAAGCCAATAGTCGACTCGAATCAATGACTAAGTGTGATGGCCTCACCGGACTATACAACCGTACCCAGTTTGAGCAAGAGCTAGAGCGTGAAATACAACGTGCGCTTCGCGATGATACGTCGCTGAGCCTGATGGTGGTAGAGGTTCAGCATCTTTCTAATTACAACAAGCAATATGGCCGAATGGCCGGAGATCAATTGATTCGACAAATTGCACAAGTACTGGATGAGATGCTAAAGCGGCCTGGTGATCTGGTCTGTCGGTTTACCGGTAGCCAGTTTGTGGCCATTTTACCGCGGACGGAGGGCGCAGAGCGGTTGGCGGAAGAATGTGTCGCGGCCGTTAACCGATTACAGGTGGCGTTTGAAGGAGAGCCGGAAGATCGTGTCAGGGTGTTTGTTGGCGGGGTAACGGTGAGCGATCAAAAAGAGATGACGGCTTCGCGATTACATGCGTATGGGGAAATTGGCTTGACCCGTGCAAAAGCGGATAATGATACTGGGTGGCACTGGATGGAAATCAGCGCGCCCATTCAGGATAAAAAAAGTATTGATCCATAAAAATCAGAGCGGTACACATGCACCGCTCTTACGTCTGTTAAGTTTTTATACACTGACTCGGCGTTAGTACTCTTCACCCTTGTTGAAACGGTCGCTAACGGCCGGGCTTTTGAGCAAGGGATCGTCGTCTGGTTTTTGTGTATTAACTGCGGTGAACACTAAGGTATGGGCCTCGTTGCTAAGCATGAGACTGTTACCTCGCATGGTTGCCTCACTCCATTGGCTTAGCACCTGACTCATGGTTTGTTCGAGCTCCATCGCACTCGATGAGCAAGCCATTTTGGTACTTGCCATTGGCGCCACTTTAAAGCGATGACTCTTCAGTTCAGCGTTACCAAAATAGCGATTGCAGCCACTAAAGCCGCTTACGCCCATATCCTTATTAATGGTAAGCGTTGGGGTTCCTTCCGCACTGATAGCTTGTTGATCGACCATGGTCAGTTGCCATTGCTGTGCAACACCAGAGCTTGTCACGCTGCCATTATCGCCTCCGGCATACTGACCGTTACTACAAGCGGTCACCCCGGCAGCGAGCATGACTGCCATCAACACGTGTTTTTTCATAATGACTCCTTAGTCACTAACAGTGGGTTTCAATTCAAGCGTAGCCAAATTAGTAACAAGTATGCCAATAAAAGTGTGAGTTTATGTCAAGCCAGTGTCTTTTTTGCTAGGCGATAAAAAAAGCCCCCGGTAGAGGGGGCAAGATATACCATCGCGTGTCTTATTATTATTGAAATCTCGTTTTATCGCTGGCGCATAACAGCCACATTTTTGTCTGTCTGATTATGGCTCGCCTGCGATCCCAAGACTGAGGCAAGTTATAGGGATAGATTATCAAGAAAAAATGACAATTGAGTTTCACTGATAGAATGGGATAAGAAAAAAAGTGACACCATCGAGAGGTGATCCGCGACAGGTAATGATATGACTTTTTTAGCGAATGTGTTCACTTTCCTTGACAATTTCGCCCGCGCACTTGTCCACTTAGACGCCAGACAGTAAAACCACAGCATCCACGAGGTGTATTTTTTAGATATTAACGTTATGCTTCTATTTAGTGACAGCACTGATCCGACACTGGCCACAGTGTGTAAGTAAAAGAACGGCTAGGCAGACCCAAAAAGGAATCCATCATGGCATTGAGCGATGCTGCAAAAAAAGTTCAGGAAGCGTTGATTGCTCGCGGTATTGAAACCCCAATGACGGCTAAATCCGCGATGTCTTCTGAAGAACGAAAAGAAAAAATTGAGTTTCACATGCGTGAAATCCTGCAGTCGATCGATTTAGACCTCACCGATGATAGCTTGGCCGAGACACCGGCTCGCATTGCCAAGATGTATGTTGATGAGATTTTCTCAGGCTTGGATTATTCGCAATTTCCCAAAGTCACCATGATTGATAACAAGATGGGTTGCGATGAGATGGTGCGTGTCAAAGACATCTCGGTCACCAGCACCTGTGAGCACCATTTGGTCACCATTGATGGCCGAGCGACGGTGGCGTATCTCCCCAATAATAAGGTACTCGGCCTGTCGAAGATCAACCGGATCGTACGTTTCTTCTCTCAACGGCCACAAGTACAAGAGCGACTGACCCGTCAGGTATTGGTGGCATTGCAAACATTACTAGAAACCGAGGACGTCGCGGTACGTATCGAAGCGACGCATTATTGCGTCAAATCTCGCGGTGTGATGGATGCCAACAGTGAGACAACCACCACCGCACTGGGGGGGTTGTTCAAAAAGAACGCCGCAACACGGGCTGAGTTTTTGCACGGCATTCAATAACAGCCAACATAGAGATAAAAAGCCCCGATCTGGAAACAGATTGGGGCTTTTTTAGTACAGCTAACGTGGAGACGCTGGCCGTTTACTCGAATTGCCGAGCAATATCGTGGAACTGGCGCACTTTATCTCGCAGCTGGCTACTTGCCTCGGAAACGTCGTTAACCTCGTTGAGGTTTTGCTGAGAAACCGATTCGATATCATGGATCTCTTGGCTAATGGCTGTGAAGCTCTCTAATTGCGCTTGGGCAGAGTGATGCGTTTCATTCGTACGGCCCACCACATCTGCGATGGCATTTCTGACCGAGTGTAGGCTCGCAATACTGTGTTCGGTGGTATCAACACACGCTTGCGTTTGTTCGTGGCTTTCGTGAATTTGGGTTTGCCAATGCGAAATGGTGTCGTGCATTTCTTGAATCGATGACTGAATTTGCTCTGTGGCCGTTTGCGTCCGACTGGAAAGCGCCCGCACTTCATCGGCAACAACCGCAAAGCCTCGGCCCTGTTCTCCGGCGCGTGCCGCTTCAATTGCCGCATTCAGCGCTAGCAAATTCGTCTGCTCGGCAATCCCACTGATCTCACTCATTGACTCGGTCACACGCTCGGCGGTGGCAGACAGCTGTTGCGTCGCGGTGAGCGAATTTTCCGATTGTTGAGAGAGCGTTTTTAGCTGCTCGCCCGTTTGTTGTAACAAGGCCTCGGTTTCTTTGCTTTGCTGCTGGACTGATTGCAGTCGCTCAACACTTTGCTGGGCGTTATCAGATACCTTGTTCGCCGATTCAGAGGCATGATCAATGTTACCGGCAATCGAGGAAATCTGATGGCTTTGTTTGTTGATGGCATCGGACACTCGTGTTGATAATGCGCTCAACTCATCTGAAAATTGATTCAGTGACAGTGAAGCATCGAGCATGCGCCCAAGAATGGTGCGAATGCGGGCGTTGAGCATTTTCACTTTATAATCAACCACAGAGCTAAGCCCGGTCCCCGAGTAGATATAGCGGCTGATACTGTCGTAATTGTCCTGTATGCCACGCGCGAGGGTAGGCAAGGTGAACAGCTCATCACGAAAGAGGGTACCGAGCACTAAAGGCATCGCAATGGCACCTGCAATATCCCAGCCCGATATGGCGCTATCGAAAATAAGCGACACAGGGGCGGCGACTAATCCCAACCCCATGAATGTGTACTTCAACGCCGCAGGAATATCGGCAACCGATAACTGCTTCATCGATTTACCATTTTTCTCTGCCCGGCACAGAGCTTGGTAAGCTTGTGCGGCGCGATGTTTGACGGCCGGATCAGGCTTCACCCTGACGGACTGATAGCCAGTGACTTGGCCGTGCTCATAAATGGGAGTGACATAGGCGTCTACCCAATAGTAATCGCCGTTTTTACAACGGTTTTTAACTATGCCGCGCCAAGGTTGGTTGGCTTTTAAGGCGCGCCACATATCTGCAAATGCCGCTTTGGGCATATCGGCGTGACGAATAATATTGTGAGGCGCACCTGTAAGTTCTTCTTCATCGTAGCCAGCGATGCGAATAAACTCAGGATTACAGTAGGTAATCACCCCGCGCTTATCAGTGGTCGAGACGAGGCGCTCATCGTCACCAAATACAACTTCATTATTGCTCATAGTCTTTATCTTTTTTGGTCACAGTCAATTAAAAGCCTTATTGGTATTAGTGTAGTGGCTGGAGATTTTTATTAATAATTGTGTTAATAAATTGTTTCTTTCTGGGCGTGGCCCATAAAAAAAGGGCCTTGCGGCCCTTTGTTTCAGTTTTAAGACAGCGGTGCCTAGTCTAAAACCTTTGCGATGGCAGTGCAAAGTGGCACCATGTTAGTGTGCGTCATGCCTGCCACATTTAAACGGCCTGAGCCGACGATATACACGCCATGATCAGCTTTTAATGCATTGACTTGGTCTTTATTGAGCCCAGAGAACGAGAACATGCCGTTTTGCTGCTCGATAAAGCTAAAGTCACGCGACACGCCTTGCGCTTTCAATGTTTTGACAAACTCGGTACGCATGGTTTTGATGCGATCGCGCATGTCCGCCAGCTCTTGCAACCACTGCGCTTTGAGCGTCGCGTCATTCAAGATGGTGGTGACGACGGCGGCACCATGAGCAGGTGGATTAGAGTAGATAACGCGAGCGATGGTTTTCACCTGACTAAAGGCCTTGGTGGCTTCTTCTTGGTTACGGCCAACGAGCGTGAATGCACCCACTCGTTCGTTATACAAGCCAAAGTTTTTCGAGAACGAACTGGCGATAAGCAGCTCGGGACACACCTTGGTAAAAATGCGTAAGCCGGCGGCATCTTCTTCGACACCAGTGGCGAAACCTTGATAGGCAAAGTCGAACATCGGCAATAGGCCTTTACGCTGACATAGCTCAGCGAGGGCTTGCCACTCTTGCTCGGTAGGATCGATGCCTGTTGGGTTATGGCAGCAACCGTGGAGCAGCACAACATCACCTGCGTTTGCCTTTTCAAGATCAGCGACCATTGCCTCGAAATCTTTATCATTCTTGGCCGCGTCATAATAGCTGTACTCAGCAAGAGGGAGGCCAGCAGCCGTAAAAACGCCTTTGTGGTTGGCCCAGGTTGGATTGCTGATCCACACTGTCACCTCGCCAAGATGACGTTTAATAAACTCACCAGCCAAGCGAAGCGCGCCGGTGCCACCTGGAGAGTGTGCGGTATGTGCGCGTTTGTCGTTGATCACGTCAGCTTGCTCACCAAACAGCAGTTGTTGCACCGCGAGGCCATATTCGGCCGTGCCGGGAATGCTTAAGTAAGACTTGGTGTTTTCTCTGTCGAGAAGTAGTGCTTCGGCTTTTTTGACAGAAGGGAGTACCGGTGTCTCACCGTGCTCGTTTTTGTAGACGCCCACTCCGAGATTGATTTTGTCTTCACGTGGGTCAGCTTTATATTCTTCAGTCAGTCCTAGAATAGGATCAGCGGGAGCGGCAGAGATTTTCTCAAACATTGGTGTCGTCCATGGTTATGATGAATGAAAGTCAAACTGGCTTTTTTATAACACTTGTCGAGAACAATAGAAACCGGAGGACAAGCGGCCAGTTGTGCGTTCGGTATCGGTTTATGCGGTAAAAGCGCGACTTACGTAGTCAAAACACAAGAAAAAGGCTGCAATATGCAGCCTTTTGAATCGCGAGTTTATTTAGAAGTTGGCATTGCGTGGTGAGCGAGGGAACGGGATCACATCGCGAATATTGCTCATTCCTGTCACGTAGGAAACGAGACGCTCAAAGCCCAAGCCAAAGCCTGAATGAGGGACAGTGCCGTAGCGACGAAGATCGCGGTACCACCAGAAATCTTCTTTCTCAAGACCCATTTCTTCTAGGCGTTGGTCAAGCACATCAAGACGCTCTTCACGCTGAGAACCACCGATAATTTCGC
Source organism: Salinivibrio sp. HTSP (assembly GCF_003390965.1). NCBI lineage: Bacteria > Pseudomonadati > Pseudomonadota > Gammaproteobacteria > Vibrionales > Vibrionaceae > Salinivibrio > Salinivibrio sp. HTSP. The sequence goes on along the minus strand of NZ_PXUD01000114.1, from coordinate 19,334 downwards.
CAATGCCTGGTGCTAGCACGTCCATCGCGGCAACGGTTTTGCCGTCATCGTTCATGCGCATGTAGAAGGCTTTAATATCTTTCGGGTAGTTTTTAACGACCACCGGGGCATTAAAGTGCTCTTCTGCAAGATAGCGCTCGTGCTCAGAGGCTAAATCGATTCCCCATTCTACTGGGAACTCAAAAGTTTGGCCGCTGTTTTGCAGGATGGTGACCGCATCGGTGTAATCCACCTGGGCAAAATCTGCATTAACGAACTTTTCTAGACGTGTGAGTACGTCTTTGTTGATGCGTTGCTCAAAGAACTTCATGTCGTCTTGGCGCTCTTCAAGCACCGCTTTGAACACGTACTTGAGCATGGCTTCTGCGAGGGCCGCTGAATCATCCAGATCGGCAAACGCCACTTCCGGCTCGACCATCCAAAACTCCGCCAAGTGACGGCTGGTGTTTGAGTTTTCAGCACGGAAGGTTGGGCCGAAGGTGTAGACTTTGCTCAACGCACAGGCATAGGTTTCGGCGTTTAGCTGGCCGGATACAGTCAAGAAGGCTTCTTTGCCGAAAAAGTCTTGGTCAAAGTCGACGTCGCCTTGTTCGGTTTTCGGCACATTCGCCAAGTCCAAGCTAGAGACGCGGAACATCTCGCCAGCACCTTCACAGTCTGAGGCGGTGATCAACGGCGCAGACATCCAGTAGTAGCCTTGCTCATGGAAAAAGCGATGGATCGCTTGTGACAAGGTGTGGCGAACGCGCGCCACCGCACCAATCACGTTTGAGCGTGGGCGCAAATGAGCCACTTCACGCAGGTATTCGATAGAATGACGTGTTTTCGCCATCGGATAGGTATCAGGGTCGTCTACCCAACCGACGACTTTCACGGCTGTGGCTTGCAGCTCATAGGCTTGGCCTTTTCCTGGCGACTCGACCACGTTACCCGTGACTTCGACCGAGCAACCAGCGGTCAAGCGAAGAACGTCTTGCTGATAATTATCCAGCTCATTAGGGACCACGGCCTGAATAGGGTCAAAACAAGAACCATCGTAAATGGCAAGGAAAGAAATACCGGCTTTGGAATCTCGGCGTGACCGAACCCATCCACGCACAGTCACTTCAGTGTCGACTGCCGCCTTGCCGCGCAGGACGTCTACTACAGGCGCGTATGTCATAATTCGCTTCTATCTCCGTTTAGGGTAATACGGCCATTCAGTGATGACCGCATCATTGATTTTGCAAGTTAGGCTAGCAAGTTTACCTGTATCCTGTATAGCTTCAAGACTTAGGCGAGTCTGAGAGCTTAAATTGGCCAATTAATCCTTCTAACTGCTCAACCAGTTGCTCAAGATTCGCGCTAATCGCTTTGACTTCATTCGCATTGCTGGCGGTGTCATTCGCGTGGCTTTGGATTCGACCCACTTGAGAGAGGAGGGCATCGGTCATTTGCGCTTGGTGCTCGCTTTGCTGGCTAATGTCGTCCGCGTTGTTATTCACCGTAGTGACTTGATCGGCGATGTTGCCTAGCGCCTCAGAGAGCGCCATGACAGTTTCGCCGCGCTGATTAGCACTGTCACTGGTCGCTTCCACTGCTTTTGCCGAGGCTTCGCTACCTGCACACAGGTTCTCGATAATAGTCTGGATTTCTCCAGTGGCATCATGACTGCGGCTAGCAAGGTTACGCACTTCTTCGGCGACGACCGCAAAACCTCGGCCTTGTTCGCCAGCACGTGCCGCTTCGATAGCGGCATTTAACGCGAGCAAGTTGGTTTGTTCGGCAATTTCACGAATCACGCCCAAAATGGTGGTCACTTGCTGGCTTTGCTGGTTCACATCCAAAATTTGGCTGCGTACCTGGCTAATATCTTCGACGAGTTTGCGAATATCATTGGCGGCAACATTGGCAAGATCACTGCCTTGATTGGCGCTGATGGCGGCTGACTCACTCAGTTGCGCCGCCTCTTGGGTGCGGTTTTGAATATCATGTTGATGCTGTTGAACATTATCGATCGCCGATGACATATCATTGGTTTCATGACGTTGGCTATCGGCTAACTGATCAGTATGACCGGACACACGAATCAAGTTCATGGCCTCGGCTGACAGCGTCTCGGAGGTGCGCTGAACTTGTTGCAAGCTGGCAGAGAAGTTATCAAGCAACTGATCACAGCTATCACATAGCTCGCCAATTTCATCGCCTCGGGTATCATTGAGACGCTCCGCGAGGTTTTTATCATGGCTGGTACGTTTCATAAACGCAGAGACCCGCTTCAACGGAGACACCACCCAACGGCGGATCACCGTTAATGAGATCAGAAAACCCAACACGGCAATACTGCCCATGATCCCGGCAGTAATGAGCATTTCTTTATCTATGGTGCCGTAAAGCGGCTCGAGATCGTATTCCAGGCGAATCACCCCTAGCACTGTCCCTTCTTCGGCGACGTGGCACTGCAGACAGTTAGTCCCGCGATAATCGCTACTGGCTTTCATTGGCAGAGCAACAACGAGTCCTTTTTCACCGTTGCTGTCGACGGTTTCAACAATGGTTTCACCGTCTAGTGCGCGCTGATCAATCGTATCCTGTGGTGACTGCTCGGGATTGCCAGGGCCGAAAAAGCGAGTAATCGCGTCGGAACGGATCACTCGCGCCTCTTCAATGCCTTCATGAGAAAGCATTTTTTCGCGTAAGGTATTTCGTTGGCTAATGGTGCCCGTCAACATCAACATGTTAAGGCTATCAAAATAGTTAGAGGCTTTATCGAGCGTTTGCTGACTAACAATCGATGTCATCAGTGCCTTTTGCTGATGAGATTGGTAGGCCAAAGACGTGACGAGCACCAGAGCGAAAACAAGAAAAAGAGCAAGAAGAATTTTGCTCGCAAGGGTCATGCGCATGAGTCAACCATTTGTTATTAAGTTATGGATTTATCAGTTATAGCCTGTAGCCACTATGTTAAACCCAGAGTGCGCGAGTGGGGGAGTCCCCATATAAAATGTGTGATTTCATCGACGTAAATCGTCCTGTTATTGAGACACGAGTCCGCATTGTCGACTGAATGCCAGATTGGAATGTTAGCTGCGCTTAGCTGGCGAGGAAGCGATTGAGTCATCCGGCTAATTTGAGTAGCATGCGGCCTCTTATTGTTGTTGGAAGAGATAAAATGACCACCGAGTTGTTTAAAGAGTTCACCTTTGAAGCGGCACACCACCTTCCTAATGTCCCTGAGGGACACAAGTGTGGTCGTCTACATGGACACTCTTTTATCGTGCGTTTGTACGTAGAAGGTGAGGTGGATCCTCACACAGGCTGGGTAATTGATTTTGCGGAAATCAAAGCGGCGTTTAAGCCTATCTATAACCGCCTTGACCATTATTATCTCAATGAGATTGAAGGGCTGGAGAATCCGACCAGCGAAGTACTCGCAAAGTGGATTTGGCAACAGGTTAAGCCAGATTTACCGTTACTCAGTAAAGTCATGGTCAAAGAGACCTGCACAGCCGGCTGTACCTATTACGGTGACTAAGGCGCGTGGCGTTGCACGAGTCACGGATCTGAGCGGCGGCGACCTAGGCCGTTGCTCTCCATATCAAGTGTGATACTTGGTTAGCGTGCGCACCTTGGTCGCGCTAGAACGCCGTATAGCGCGTCCGGTGCGGTCAGGATGAGAGGGGTGTTTACCATCGATGCTCAGGCAATCGCCAGATACTTATGTGTTTGTATCGATAGCCGCCAGCCTCGCTGAATGCAGGTATCAATACACAGCTGGGTCGCGCGCGTTTTTTGACTCACGGGCTGTAACGCAATGGTCGCCGTATCAGGCGGCGGGCAGGTGGTGAGTAGCGCATCAAGCTGATCAATATCTTTCTCTGTTCCGACCGGGTGTTTCACTTCATTTGCCCGCGCCATTGCCTCTTTGAGCACTGGCAACTTCCCTCGCATATTGATTTTCGGAGACACAGTGACCCAGGTATTAGCCGACGCTTCAATCGGATAAGTACCACTCGTTTCTATTTGGCATTGGCAGCCAGCGGCTTCTAGCGCATGGGTTAACGGTTTTAAATCGTAAAGGCAAGGCTCACCACCGGTAATCACAATATGACGCGCGTGATAGCGGCTTAGAATATCGGCGGTAATCGCATCAGCGCTGAGCCAGCACCAAGCAGGAGAGTCTTCAGACTTATCAATGATGAAAATCTTGTCTTTCCGATCTTTTTCATCGGTTTCCCAAGTTTGTTTGGTATCGCACCAGGCACAACCAACAGGGCAGCCTTGTAATCGGACAAACACAGAGGGAACCCCTGTAAACGTGCCTTCGCCCTGAATGGTTTCAAATATTTCGTTAACTCGGTACATGATGGTTGGTAGCGGTCGATGTAAAGCGCCACATTATGCCAATGAATACGGCTGAGATCTTGTTTTTTCACGCGTGATTAGCCGTTGAACAGCGTTACTGTTTAAGCGGGTTTTGTGAGTTTGTGCGCGATTTCAGCGATCTAAAGTGACCCACATCACGGGCTAGTGGCTTACTGCTTCACAATTAGTTCGCGAAGTAAAAAAATTCACGAAGACAGGTGGTATCAGGGGTATCACCATAGCCAAGCAGTTATAGGACAAGGCATGATTATTGGGCAGCCGGGACATATTGATCACATCAAGCGTAAAAATGCGGGGACGATTTATAATTTAATCGACCGTTTTGCCCCGATTTCTCGGATCGAACTGTCGAAACGCAGTCAATTAGCACCCGCCAGTATTACCAAAATTGTTCGAGAGTTGATGGACGCGCACTTGGTCAAAGAAACACAAATACAGGGTACCAGCATGCGTGGCCGGCCCGCTGTCGGCTTGGTGCTGGACAATGAGGGCTGGCAATTCTTATCCATGCGACTTGGGCGTGGTTATCTCACCATGGCACTGCACTCACTGAGTAGTGAAATCCTTATTCAAGAACGCCATGAGATTGATGTCATGGCGCAGGATGCCTTGCTTTCCACGGTGGTTGAATACGTAAAAGCCTTTTTCTCACGCCACCAAGAGACGGTCGATCGCGTGACCAGTATTGCGGTCTCGCTCCCTGGATTGGTGAACAGCGCCCAAGGCACAGTGATCCAGATGCCGTACTTTGACGTTGATCATATGCCGCTGGGGCCAGTGTTACACCGTGAGACGGGGCTGCCAGTATTTGTCGGTAACGATACGCGCTCGTGGGCGTTGGCAGAGAAGTTATTTGGTAACGCGAAAGAATCCGATAGTGCAGTGTTGGTGGCTGTTCATAATGGAGTCGGTGCCGGCATCATACTCGAGGGTAAAGTCCTTCAAGGGCGTATTGGCAATGTGGGCGAGTTGGGCCACATCCAGATTAAGCCTTTCGGCAAGCGCTGTTTTTGCGGTAATTATGGTTGCCTTGAGACGGTCGCCAGTCTCTCTGCCGTGTATGAACAGGTACAGACGCTACTGGATGAGGGGCACGCGAGCCAGTTACAGGGTCAAGCATTAACCATAGACGGCATTTGCGACGCGGCGGTGGCAGGCGATGGGCTCGCGCATCAGGTGATCACTGAGTTGGGGCATCACCTGGGTACGGCTATCGCGATTGTAGTGAATTTATTCAATCCAGAAAAAATACTCTTTGGCGGAGAGTTTAATCGTGCCAAGAGCGTGCTTTATCCCGCGATTATGGAGTGTTTAAAGACCCAAACCATCCCGTTATATAGTAAGCACCTGGTGTTGGAAGAGAGCTATTTTTACACCCAAGCCACCATGCCTGGCGCGGCGATGGTCAAACAAGCCATGTACGATGGCAATTTGCTGATGAAAGTGCTGGAAGGATAGGCGTCGTCGTTTCAGTGCTATGACGCCTGGCAACGCTGAAAAACTAACCGGAATGATGGCTTTGTCCTGTCTATCAGAGATAAAAAAAGCAGGTGATTCGCACCTGCTTTTGTGAAAGTGTTTCTTTAAATAGCGATGTTAACTATTTTTTCTTTCTTCAGCCATGCAAGCGGCTGCGGTAAATACCACATCGGTTGAGCTGTTGAGGCCGGTTTCCGCGGAATCTTGCAAGACGCCAATGGTAAAGCCAATCCCTACCACCTGCATGGCAATCTCTTGTGGGATCCCGAACAAGTTACAGGCCAGTGGGATCAACAGCAATGAGCCGCCGGCCACACCAGATGCACCACAGGCTGATACTGCCGCGACAATACTCAGTAGCACCGCGGTGGCGATATCCACCTCAATACCCAAAGTGTGAACTGCTGCCAACGTCAATACGGTAATGGTGATCGCCGCACCGCCCATGTTAATGGTTGCACCCAGTGGAATCGAAACCGAGTAGGTGTCTTCATCCAACTCAAGACGGCGGCACAGTTGCATATTCACCGGGATGTTAGCGGCTGAACTACGGGTAAAGAAGGCGGTTATGCCACTTTCACGTAGGCATTTTAAAACCAGTGGGTAGGGGTTTTGACCTGTTTTGAAGTACACAATCGCTGGGTTAACCACCAATGCGATGGTGAACATGCTACCCAATAGCACACCGAGAAGGTGCATATAACCTGCTAGGGCATCAAAGCCACTTTTAGCCAGTGTGCTGGCGACCAAACCGAAGATACCCAAAGGCGCAAAACGGATCACAAAGCGCACGATCATCGACACGCCTTCTGACACGTCGGAAAATACGCGCTTGGTTTCATTTGATGCGTGGTGCAAAGCAATCCCCAAACCGATCGCCCAAGCGAGGATCCCGATGTAGTTACCGTTCATCAATGCACTGACTGGATTGTCCACGATATTGAAAAGCAAGGTGCTCAATACCTGGCCAATCCCTTCTGGTGGGGTGATGCTGGCATCTGTGGTGGCAAATTCCAAGGTTGTTGGGAATAAGAAACTCATGGTGACTGCCGTCAGTGAGGCAGCCAGCGTACCGACAAGATATAGACCAATAATCGGACGCATGTTGGCGCGCTGTCCTTGCTTTTGGTTAGCAATGGAAGCTGCCACTAAAACGAAGACCAAAATGGGGGCGACGGCTTTCAACGCGCTGACAAAGAGTTGTCCGAACAGTCCTGCATTCGCTGCCCACTCAGGAGACAGGTATGCAAGGACACCGCCGGCAAGAATACCGACAAGGATTTGAAGTACCAACGAGTTGCCTCGGCTGACACTGGCGAGTTGTGTTTGACTCATGTGACTCTCACTTCACTGTGTTTATTATCAATGGCTGTTAATGAATCGTTAGAAGTGACGAATTAAACCAGTTTGATTCACCTGATGTAAAGGGAAAATTACTACTTTGCACTAGTTATGTAGGGCTGAGGCGGAGAGTTGTCATTAAGTAAAGGTTTACTAGGTGTAATTATTCTGTTATCGCTGCGAGGTTAATGATGATAACGGGGAGCTTCGCCGAGTAAATGCATGCATTCTGTTGCCTCTTTAGCATAAAAAAAGGCGGCTTCGCAGCCGCCAGAAGAATAACAACTAACACAGAAATTTTTAGTAAATCGCATGTCCCACGGTATTGAGTAGCTTGCTTACGCCTTTAGTGAAATAGAGCGGCGCATTCGCAACCGTGTAGCATAGGCAGCCTTGTTGGGTGAAGGGCGTATGGTGATGACGACTATCGAGCAAGATAAAATCGCCCGGCACGTATTCACCACTTTCATCTTCGAAGGTACCGTCAAGCAGCAGTGTTAATTCATAGCCTTTGTGGGTGTGCGCTGGCACCGAGCCGCCTTCATCAATATGAAGGAAACTGGCACGTGTTGCCCCTTCATCAAGGTTCAACCGGGCGCGCTGCACTTTGCCAAATGATGACCAGTTGGAATCACTAAAGCGTTGTAGCGCGCGTGGCAGTGTGTAGGTTTTGTCACTGACACTTATTTGTGTTGCACGGACGGGTGCTTGTGCATCGACGGCACCATCATTGGCGCCCGTATCTTCGAAAATGGCAGCAAGCATTTCGTCTTCAGCCGCATAATCCCAATCAGTAGCGGCCGTTTCTTCCTCGTCGAACACGGTCTGTGCAAGCGAAGCTTCTGCAGCGGCGACATATGCTTGGCATTCCTGGCAAAGCTCAACATGCGCTGACAACGCAATCGCCATCGAGGTGGGCAGTTTGCCAGCTGCAAACGCATCAAGTAAATCGGTCGATGGGTGATATTTAATCATTGTTTTACCTCCAGGTGATTGCGGAGCTTTTCCAGACCTAAACGCAATCGGGATTTTACGGTGCCCAGCGGCACGTTCAACTGTTCTGACAACTCTTGATGGGTAAGCTGTTTCAGATAAACGCCTCTTACCACTTGTTGTTGCACGTCGGGTAACTCATCAATGAACGACAGCAACTCTTGATCCATCATATATTGCGCACCCGCATCCGATTCATTGTCCTGCTGGCCGGATTCGAGCACGGGCCAAATATCATCACTGAAATTGTCTTCCCGGTTCGATTGCACCTTACGCAACATATCAAAGCTAATGTTACGCATAATGGTGAACACCCACGTGGTCGCTGCGCCTTTGTCCGAGTTATACAGGTGGGCTTTGCGCCACACCACTAACATGGTTTCTTGTACCAATTCCATCGCCTGGCCGTCAGCGCGAAGGTGCTTGGCACCGTACGAGCGGATCTTAGGACCAAAAAACCGGAAAAGACGTTCAAAAGCGGCTCGGTCGCGCTTCTCCGAGACTTTTAATAATAATGCAGACAACTCTTCCTTCGTCACGTCAGTCATGTTGGCACGCGTGTCCCGTCTGGAAATGGTGGTCTCAGTATACATGGTTTGTGGCGCAGTCATAGTTGAGTCCTATCTGTCGTAGCCGTCCATTTGGCTACCAGTACGTGAGTAGCAGTGATTGGATCACTCGACTTCCTCTTCAAGAAGCTGACTGATGAATTGTTTCGCTTCTTCTGCCGATTCTTGCGCTATAAACCATTGTTTTTGCGCATTAGAAAGCGGCAATATCTCCAGCCAACGCTGACAGCTCCAAGTTAAGTCGTCGAAAGGGGCCGCCTCATATTGCTCTGCGTGCTCAGGATGGGCCGCAAAGACATGTTTTAGCCCGGCTGCAATATGCGCTTTATCGTCGGCTTGGTCATTATCCAAATACTCATCATGAGGCCAATCATTGAGAGCCCGTATGTCACCCACCCACAACTTATCGGCGTCTTGATCGGTCGATAGAATTTCCACACGTTGACGGCCGGCGATCGTAATCCCCAATAAGCCGTCAGGGAGTGTTTCAAAATCGACAATGTCGACCAGTGTGCCGTATTTGTACAGGCGTTTTCCCTGCATCATTGCCAGCACGAACCCCTCTTGGTTTGCAGAGCACTCTCGGACGAGGCGTAAATATCGGGGTTCAAAAATGCGCAGTTTTGCCCTGCCACCCGGTAGCAAAAACAGGGGCAAAGGAAACAGCTTAGTCATACTGATGCCTCCTTCTATTGATTCAACATGCTCCCCACTACGCGTCGTGGGGCGCATGCGATCAAGATAGGCTTTGGATGGCGCTAATCATATTGACATTGATTGCTGCTGTGGCATTCTGGATGTCTAAACGGCCAATAAGAAAGGTAAAGGGAATGAAGATAAAACAACTTGGTGTCAGTCTCGCGTCACTGCTCGTCGCGGTATTGCTCTCAGGATGCGCTGAGGAGAATGAAACGATTAAAATTGGCGCGACGGTAGGTCCCCACGCGCAAGTGGTTGAGTCGGTGGCTAAGCAAGCGAAAGAGGAGGGGATTGATGTTGAGGTCGTGGAGTTCTCCGACTATATCTCGCCTAATGCAGGCTTAGCGGATGGCAGCTTGGATTTAAACAGTTATCAGCATCAGCCGTTTCTTGATAATTTCAACCAAAATCACGATAGCGAGTTGGTATCGATTGGTCGTTCAATCTTGATGCGGATGGGGATTTATTCCGACAAAGTCAACAATATTGAGGCGTTAGCAAATGGCGCACAAATTGCGATCCCCAATGATCCCACTAATGCCGGTCGCGCGCTGTTATTGCTGGAAGACGCAGGATTGATTACGTTGGCTGACAATGTTGGCTTTAAAGCCACGCTGCAAGATGTTCAATCCAACCCTAAACAGCTCGAATTTGTTGAAGTCGAGGCCGCACAACTGCCGCGCAGCTTACAAGATGTCGATGCCGCGGCGATCACTATGAACTATGTGATGTCATCAGGGCTTGATCCGAGCGAGCAGGGCATTTTCTTGGAATCCAAAAATGCGCCTCTCGCGGTGATGGTAGTGGCCGCGCGCAAAGACGACCAAGATAACCCGACGTATCAGCGATTACTCGCGTTATTCCAGTCCGACAAAACACGTCAATTTTTGCAAGACACCTTCAATGGCACCATAGAGCCAGCATTCTAAATCACCGTCACCCCATATAATCGGTCAGTGCAATGCTGGCCGATAGCCAAACGTCACTATTTGTTTACCACTCATACAGTTATTGCTGCTACCATAGTAGCGATTCGCTGATCCGCCATGTGTTAGGGTCGCGAGATCTACCTCCCCACATCACTAAAACGCATAGGAAATTGGATGCAATCGGCTAGTCGCCCATTTAATTGGTCGCCCGTATTGCTGGCATGCCTGACCGTCAGTATTGGGCAATTCAGCATGGGCTTAGTATTCCCGTCTTTGCCCTGGATAGCTCGTGATTTCAACCTCAGTATGGACAATGTCCAGCTACTGATCTCTGCCTATCTACTCGGGTTCGGGCCATCACAGTTTATTTATGGGCCTATCTCAGATGCGCTTGGTCGTCGCCGTGTATTGTTAGCCGGTGTATTACTCTCTTTGATTGGCTTAACCGTGATGGTGAGCTTTAGCGCCAGTTTCACGGGGTTGGTCATTGGCCGCTGTATTCAAGGAATGGGAACCGGCTGCTGTGCCGTGCTCTCACGCGCCTTTACGCGTGACTCGTATTCGGGGGATCAACTGCCGCAAGCGATGTCGTATTTGATTATGGTGGCGTCGTTCACGCCCATCGTGGCGCCCGTTATTGGCGGGTTCGTTAACCATAATCTAGGCTGGCTGGCGATCTTTATTTTGCTGATGGTGTACACCAGCTTGGTGTGGTGCGTGCTGTTTTTTCTGTTCAAAGAGAGCATGCACGCCCGTTCACCCTTGCCCAATGTGAAGGTGATACTTGGCCGCTATGGCGCACTGCTAAAAACACCATACTTTCTCTATTTCGCCAGTATTAGCTGGCTGAACTTTACCTTGGTGATCACCACGGTGTCGCTGATGCCATTTTTAATGCAAGAGCGCATCGGGATGACCTCGGATCAATATGCGCTGTGGGCGCTTATTCCCACGTGTGGCTTATTGCTAGGTAGTACGCTAGTGTCGCGCATTCGCCCGCGTTTGGGTACTAAGCGCATGCTACTGATGGCACCGATGATGCAGCTCACCTCTGCGGTTTGGTTATGGCTGACTCCGATGGACCCTTTATTGCTGATGATCGGGCAGTTCTTTATGGTATTTGGCAACGGGATTGCGCTGCCGTGCGCCCAGTCGCAGGTGATGCAGCCTTACTCTAATCAAGCCGGCACCGTCGCTGCGCTCTCCGGTGGCGGACAGATGATTATTTCTGCGTTGATGAGCATGGCGCTATTGAGTTTGGGCGTTAGCGAAGCCTGGCATCTTGGTGTGGTGGTTGGCGTCTTTGCGCTGCTTTCTGTTCACAATATTTTCCGCGGTTTTGCCGCCCCAAAAGTCAACGTCGCCAATGGCACCATCTGACGGAATACAGAAAGAGCAAGAGCCCCGATACGAATACGAGCTGCTCTTTTAGTTTCTAGCCGCTAGAAGCGAAGCGCTCTGTATTCAAGATCTTGAATCAATCGTAGGTCGGACAAGCGCTAGTGCGATGTGACCCTCATGACTCGATGTAAGTGGCGCGCCCGTTGCACGGCGTCTCCGACATCGATGGTTAACTTTAATACGAGTGTGACTGACGCCCTATCTACTCACCAAAAAACTGCGTAATTGCGGTGATCATCCCTTGGGTGAGTTGGTGAAGTTGGTCGTCGCGGATGCAATAGGGGGGCATCACATAAACCAGTTTACCGAACGGGCGCACCCAAATGCCTTGGGCGGTCATCAAGGGCTGAATATCGGCCAGGTTCACCGGATCGGTCAGCTCTATCACGCCAATTGCGCCAAGCACACGCACGTCTGCCACAGATTCCAATGCGCGAGCAGGCGCTAAGCCAGTTTTCAGCTGCTGCTCGATGTGCGCGACGGTCTGCGGCCAGTCACTTTCTAGCAAGGTATCAATGCTGGCGCAGGCCACGGCACAGGCGAGTGGGTTGCCCATAAAGGTGGGACCGTGCATAAAACAGCCTGCATCACCGCTGCAGACGGTATCAGCCACATGGCGGGTGGTGAGCGTGGCGGCCAAGGTCATGTAGCCACCGGTCAGTGCTTTACCGACGCAGAGTATATCTGGGCTGATCCCCGCGTGGTCGCAGGCAAATAGTTTCCCTGTTCGGCCAAATCCGGTGGCAATTTCATCCACAATCAGCAGCACATCAAATTCGTCGCACAAGGCGCGCACTTGACGCAGGTATTCGGGGTGATAAAAGCGCATTCCACCTGCCCCTTGCACGATGGGCTCTAAGATCACCGCGGCCAGTTGTCCATGATGCGCGGCGAGTGCTTCGCGCATAGGCTGTATGTCGTTAGGATCCCACTTACCGTCAAAGCGGCTTTGTGGCGACGGCACAAAATGATGCTGGGGCAGAAACCCTTTGTAGAGTTTGTGCATCGAATTATCAGGATCCGTCACCGACATGGCGGCGAACGTGTCGCCATGATAGCCATGACGCAAGGTCAAAAACTGTGCGCGTGACTCGCCGCGCCCCTGCCAATATTGCATCGCCATTTTAAGCGCCACTTCTACCGACACAGAGCCTGAATCGGCCAAAAATACTTGCGTGAGTGGCGCGGGTGAATGCGCGACCAAGCGCTCACAAAGCGAGACCGCGGGCTGGTGGGTGAGACCGCCAAACATCACATGCGACATCTTATCGATTTGCTGATGCGCTGCGGCGTTTAAAGCAGGGTGGTTATAGCCGTGAATGGCTGCCCACCATGACGACATGCCATCAATCAAAGCGGTGCCGTCCTCAAGATATAGCTCGGTGCCGCTTGCGTGTGAGACAGGTAAGCAAGGCAAAGGGTCGAGCGTTGAAGTGTAGGGATGCCAGATATGTTCACGGTCAAAATGGGTGTTTATGGTCATAAATAAATCAGATGTAAACCAGTGTGATCTTGTTGTGTTGACAGGTTAACGTCTGTGGGTAGACTAGCCAAGCATTAAAACGACAACAACGGGGAAAACCGCGTGGAAATAAGACACAACTGGACTGCACAGGAAGTGCAAGCATTGTTCGATAAACCCTTCATGGATTTGCTGTTTGACGCGCAGCAGGTGCATCGTGAATATCATCCTGCCAACCAAGTGCAAGTTAGCACGCTGTTATCGATCAAAACCGGCGCGTGTCCAGAAGATTGCAAATATTGCCCGCAAAGTGCGCGGTATCGCACCGATGTTGAAAAAGAGCGCTTAATGGAAGTGGAACGCGTGCTCGAAGCGGCAGAAAAAGCCAAAGCCTCAGGCGCGACGCGCTTTTGCATGGGGGCGGCGTGGAAAAACCCCAAGCAACGCGATATGCCGTATTTGCTCGATATGATCCAAGGCGTAAAAGGATTAGGGCTGGAAACCTGCATGACATTGGGCATGTTGGATGCAGAGCAAGCCAAAACCTTGTCTGAGGCGGGACTAGATTACTACAACCACAATCTCGATACCTCACCTGAGTTTTACGGCAACATTATTACCACGCGGACGTATCAAGAACGCCTCGATACCTTATCTAATGTGCGAGACGCCGGAATGAAGGTATGTTCCGGCGGCATTATTGGCCTGGGCGAAAGTGCCCGCGATCGCGCTGGCTTGCTGGTTGAACTCGCCAACATGCCTGCTCATCCAGAAAGCGTGCCGATCAACATGCTTGTCAAAGTAAAAGGCACACCGCTTGAGAACGTCGATGACGTCGACCCGTTCGATTTTGTCCGCATTATTGCGGTGGCGCGGATCATGATGCCCAAATCGGCAGTGCGGCTGTCTGCCGGCCGCGAAGACATGAACGAGCAAATGCAAACCTTGTGCTTTATGGCTGGCGCAAACTCGATATTCTATGGCTGCAAGCTGTTGACCACACCAAACCCTGACGAAGACGCGGATATGCAGCTATTTAAAAAGCTGGGTATTAATCGCGAAGCGGTCAGCCAAAAGCCCGATCAAGTCACTGAGCACGACTTACTTGAGCAAGTGGCCGAGCGAGTGGCATCGCGCCCGCAAGAAGGCGATCTGTTCTACGATGCCAGTGTCTAAGCACCATGACTGATACAAGATCAGCGCTGACCCGTCGTTACCAAGGCGAACTGGCCGCACGCCAGCAACAAGGCCTGTGGCGGCAGAGTGGTGACAATGCCGTCTCCGAGTCATGGCGCAACTTTGCGGGGAATGATTACTTGGGCCTCGCGCAAGACCCGCGGCTGGTGAAAAAGGCGCAGCAGCATCTTGAACGTTGGGGCGTGGGCGCAACGGCTTCACCGGTGGTATCTGGTTTTACCGCCGCGCATCAATCCCTTTGTGATCAGCTGTGTGACTGGCTGGGTTACCCGCAAGCGATACTGTTTAACAGTGGTTTTGCTGCCAATCAGGCGTTGCTGTTTACACTGTTAGGTAAAGACGATGCCTTGTTTCAAGACAAACTCAACCACGCCTCCTTGATTGAGGCCGGCGTATTGAGCCCTGCCACGCAGCGGCGGTTTCGTCATAACGACATGGCACACCTTCGCCAATTGCTCGCGAAGCAAACCCAGCCTTCCGCATCGCTGATTGTCTCGGAAGGGGTATTCAGCATGGATGGCGATGTGTCGCCAACCGAAAGTCTTGCCACGATTGCCAACCAATCGGGGGCGCTCTGGGCTCTGGATGACGCGCATGGGATTGGCGTGTTAGGGCAAGAAGGCGAGGGCAGTATCAGTCGTGGCGCGCGGCCGGATATTTTAATCGTGACGTTTGGAAAAGCCCTGGGCGTCGCCGGCGCGGCAGTGTTGGCTTCTCCCACCATCATTGACTATTTACGCCAGTTCGCTCGCCATTATGTGTACTCGACGGCTATGCCACCGGTGCAAGCGGCACTCATTGAGGATGCGATTAGGCTGGCACGAACAGAGCACTGGCGGCGAGAAACACTCAGCGCCCATGCTGAACAGCTAGCGCAAGGGCTCCACGATTGGTTAGAGACGACGTCTGTTTTCGAACCGCCCGCTGGTAATCGGCAGCATTTACCGCGACTACTTGCGACGCCTAGCCCGATCAAGCCGCTGATTATCGGCGATTTGGCCGCGTTACAGCAGGTGAATCACGCTTTGATGAAAGCCCATATACGAGTAGGAGCGATTCGGCCACCGACTGTGCCTGCTAACACTGGGCGCCTCCGGATCAGCCTGTCCGCACAGCATCAAAAGACAGATATCACCGCGCTGATTGAGGCGCTTAAGCCGCTATTAGCGAGCGACAACACATGCGAGGTGACAGCGTGACCGTCGTCGATAAACAAGCGATTGCTCGCGCGTTTGGCCGAGCCGCGCCCCATTATGATGACAGCGCGACGCTGCAGCGCCGTGTCGGTCATCGGTTAATAGCATTGGCTGAGTCAGAGCAAAAGCAAAAGGCTGTCCGACATGGTACCGTCTTAGATGTCGGCTGTGGCACCGGCTATTTCACCCAGCAGTGGATGACTCACGCTAAAACAGTGATTGGACTGGATCTCAGCGCTCCTATGCTTGCGACGGCAAAAGCGCGCTGCGGCGATGCCATGCTAGCCGTACAAGCTGATGCGGAGCATTTGCCGCTGGCTGATAACAGTGTCGATCTGGCATTTAGCTCCCTAGCATTGCAATGGTGTGACGATTTGCACGTGCCATTGGCGGAGCTGCGTCGGGTCGTCAAACCCGGTGGGCAAATTCTTGTTTCGACACTGCTCACCGGATCCTTGTGTGAACTCGATAGCGCGTGGCAACAAGCATGCGGCACGTCACGAGTGAACCGCTTTATCTCTTTATCAGGGTTACAGCAGGCGACCCAACGCGCCGGGCTGATTCACGCAACCGTGTTGCAAGAAAGCGAACAGCTGACCTTTGCCAATGCCCATGCGGTGATGAAAAGCTTAAAAGGCATTGGTGCCACCTATCGCCCGCAAGGTGCGGGGCAGCAAGGGCTGGCGACAAGAGCGCAGTTTAGCGCGGTGGAGAAGGCGTATCAGCGTTTTGCGCTCGCCGCCAACACCTTACCGGCGACCTATCAAATTGGCTACATAGTGATTAACCACCATGCATGACAGTTACTTTATTACCGGCACCGACACCGAAGTAGGGAAAACCTATACCACGGCGGCGCTGTTACACGCTTTTATCGCAAAGGGCTATCAAGCGGTGGGCTACAAGCCTGTCGCCGCTGGTGCTGATTTAGCGCCTGATCACCAACTAAATAGTGACGCTGTCACTTTGCAGCGCGCCAGTGCAATCGCATTGCCGTATGCCGCGATCAACCCAGTGTTGTTAGAAATGCCATGTTCGCCGCATTGGGCGGCCGCGTTAGCCAATACGCCCATTGATACCCAGATGCTAAGCGATGGGTTAGCACATTTAAAACAGCAGGCACGCCCGGTATTGGTAGAAGGGGCTGGAGGCTGGCAAGTGCCACTGAGTGAGACTGAAACGCTGGCCGATTGGGTAGTTGCCCACCAACTGCCAGTGATCATGGTAGTGGGGATTAAACTTGGCTGCTTAAACCATGCTTTACTCACCGCAGAGGCCATACGTGCACGCGGGCTTACGTTAGCTGGATGGGTGGCAAACGCCGTTGATCCCAAGGCGCAGCACAGTGACGAAATGATGCGCTATCTGGATGCGCATTTAGATGCGCCTTGTCTAGGGCACCTACCGTTTGATCCCGATGCCTCACCAACACAATGCGCGAGTCACTTAGATATTACGCCGTTGTAAACATATTGTGGGAATATAGCGATCAAAAAAGCCAGCGCTGTGCTGGCTTTTGTCTATTTAGGTAGGCAGTTCGGGTAGGCAATTACTTTTGGTCGTCTTGCACACCCATTAGGCTTTGCTGAACCTCGGCCATCTGGCGTGCAGCTGACGCGTCATCCGACGCTAACCCAAGCTCTGAGCAGGCCTCATCGAAGCTCATGCCGAGATGACAGGTTAAGATGTCGATAGCGACTCGGTAGTTTTCTTGCTCTGCCATGGTCTCACTCCATTGATAACGCGTTGCGTTGTTAAGGTTAGGTTGTCCACACGCGGTGGTTGTACACTTAATGCTTGATATGACCGCTGACTGCCCATTACTTTATTGCTTTACGCAGTGCATCAGCGTCATAGTTTTAAACAGCTGCGCATAAATTAGCCTGAGTAAACCGCGATGACAACTCGACCAAAGTCTATATTGGTAGGTTTTTGTCTTTTTTGTTGGGCTTTTCTGCCTCATTAATTGTTAACTGTTTGAATAGATTGTTAAAAACACAAGGTTGCGCGGTATCACAATTTGTTTAGATCAGATCGAAATAACGTGCCACACTAACTGGTCGGCGCAGAGAGTGGATGGGGCGGGCGCCATAAGCGACGACTGGGATTTATTCGTAACAAATTGCATCAAAGGATTGTTTTTATCATTAATGCCCATACTATTTTTATCATTACAACAAATAAGCGCTAAACACTGGGTTTAAGCGACGGAGACACACCATGAAACGCTTAGGATTATTTCTTGCTACCAACCTTGCGGTACTGGTCGTATTTAGCATTGTGATGAATATCATTTATGCCGTGACAGGCATGCAACCAGGCAGCTTATCTGGATTGCTGGTACTGGCAGCGGTATTTGGTTTTGGCGGCTCGTTGATATCGTTGCTAATGTCAAAATCCATGGCATTACGCTCGGTGGGGGCGCAAGTGATTGAGCACCCACGCAACGAAACCGAGCACTGGCTAATGAATACAGTCAGTCAGCAAGCTCAACGTGCTGGCATTGGTATGCCAACCGTGGCGGTATACAACTCGCCTGACATCAACGCCTTTGCCACTGGGGCAAAACGCAATGACTCGGTCGTCGCGGTCTCAAGCGGGTTACTACAAAACATGACTCGTGATGAAGCCGAAGCGGTGCTGGCGCACGAAATCAGCCACATTGCTAATGGCGACATGGTCACCATGACCTTGATGCAAGGGGTGGTGAACACCTTCGTGATCTTTATTGCTCGTGTCATCGCCGGTGCGGTCAGTGGCATGAACAGTGACGAAGAAGGCGAAGGCGGCGGCAACTGGATGATGTACTTCCTGATCTCCTCCGTGCTAGAAATCGTGTTTGGTATTCTGGCGAGTATTCTCACCATGTGGTTTAGTCGTCACCGCGAATTCCACGCCGATGCAGGCTCGGCGCAACTGGTGGGCAAACAGAAAATGATTGCCGCGCTGGAGCGTTTGAAAGTCAGCCACGAGCCGAAGCTGGAAGGCTCAATGATGGCATTTGGCATCAACGGTAAGAAAACGTTGAGTGAGCTGTTTATGACTCACCCACCGCTAGAAAAACGTATCGATGCTTTGCGTCGTGGCGACTATCTATAACCAGATAGCCTTGACGTCGAGTCACAGACTAAGCGGCCTGCGGGCCGCTTTTTGTTTGCGTGCGTCGCCACTTTATTCCCTCACTGGCGAGCATCGCCCCCAATACAATCAACGCCATCGCCACCACGGTAAGTGTACTGACTGTTTCCGAGAACACGGGGATGGCGATCAGCGCGGCCACCACAGGCGTGAATGCGCCTATTGCGGCACTCATTTCTGCCCCTAAGCGACGAATCGCAAAGGCATAGCTGTAGTTGGCAATGATCCCCACGCCTAAACCTTGCGCCAGCACATGGTAGCCAAGCTCGCCGAGAGGGGCCTGGCGCAGGTTAAACGAGACAAGGCCGCTCATCGCGCCCACCGCACCGGCTTCTGCTGCATTTAAGCCCGTGACACGCACGCCAATGGTAAACCACGCCCAGCTGATACCGGCTGCGAGCAAAATCAAATGGCCTTGGGTGACGCGCCACGGTGAGAAGAACAGCGAATGCCATAAAAACGCACCTATGCCGATCACGATCAGCCCGATGCCTAATCGCCGTCCCACCGACAGCGACTCGCCATAAACGCCCCAAGCAATCGCAGAGACAAACAGCGGCAAGAT
>NZ_PXUD01000002.1:0-106679 GCF_003390965.1 Salinivibrio sp. HTSP | reverse complement strand
ACGCTGCTTGCGGCTCGTCTTCCGCGTCATCGTCAGCTGCGGGTTCTTCATCGGCCTCGCTAGACTCTGCCGCGGCGGGAGTGTCCGCTGGTGCGTCAGCGTCGCTGTCTTGCTCAGCACCTGTCTCTGATCCTGGATCAGTGTCAGGTGTTTCTTCTGTTTGCGTATCCGACGCGTAAAGAAGTTGCTCTAACTCCGCTTCGTTCGGATCACTGTCGTCTTCTTCTCCCCACAATGCTGGATCATCATCATCAGCGAGTGGGTCGGGTTCATCGTCATCCCCCAACACTTCTTCGAGTAAAGCGTCAGAATCTTCTAAATGAGGGTCATCATCTTTGTCTAAGACTTCATCCAGTAAGGCGTCACTACTTTCATCGAATTCGCCCTCGGTATCATCCCCTTCATTGAGCCAGCTATCTTCGTCCTCTTCATCACCGACAAGTTCATCAAGCAACTCGGTTGTGTTATCAAGAGAAACGTTGTCATCGTTATCATCATCAGATAAATCAATGTCTTGGCTTAAATCCAGCTCAGGTTCATCGTCGAGCACCGAGTCAAATAGCGCGTCATTTGGCGCTTGCTCGTCATTGTCTTCGCGCTCTTCTGACGTTTGCGCTTTCGTCTCGGCGCTTTCGCTCTCAGGCTCTTCCGCTGGGGCTTCAGCGGCGTTTCCATCAGCTTCACCTGCTAACAAGGCATCGATATCGTCGACATCACTGTCATTGCCTTCCTCGAGCGCTTTAGCCCACTCGGCGGCAAGCGCTTCATCAGCACTCATTTCCTCTTCAGGTTGGTCTGTGTCGCCCGTTTCCGATTCGTCCCCCTCGTCGGATGATGTGTCATCGGCAGCGCTATCCTTATCAGCCGGCGGCGTATCGGCCAGCTCATCCAGCGCGCGCTCCATGTCTTCAAGACCGATAGCATCATCGCTGGTAGGCGCGACACTCGATTCATTGCCTGCCATATCATCGAGTTCGTCATCCAGATCGAGATCGTCCAGGTCGGTATCATCGCCAAACGCGATATCCTCACTCGCCGTCTCATCATCGGTGATCTCTAACTCATCGTCATCTTGCGGATCGTCAACATCGTCTTCATCCGGATCGGGCACCATGACCACGGGCATATCGTCTATATCATCATGATCCAGTGCCGCAGGCTCTTCCGCGTCTTCCTCTTGCTTTCTGCGACGCGCGAGGAAGAAGAAAATGGCCCCTGTAATCAAGGCCCCCGGGATGATGGCCAACATGGCAAGCAATAATGGGCTATCAAGTAAAGATTCAACCACTGAGGGAGGTTGAGTGTCCTCAGCCACCTGTTGCTGACGCTGCTTTTCTAAAAATGCCCGGATCTCTTTATTGATTTCAGCATCACCGCTCATCTGCTCTTTTAGGGCGCTCAGCTCGTGCTGAACCTCAGACAAACGAACCTTGAGCACATGATTGCTCTCAACCAAACGCGTCATTTCTTGGTCTGACGCTTGCAGCTGAGACTGTAAGTTTTGTACCACTTGAGGTTCAGGCGCACTGGCTTGCTGAGTCTCTTCACTGGATTGGGAAGTGTCTTGGCTTGTTTGCTCAGGTTGCGATTGTTCCGGCTGGGTGTTCGTTGAAGGCGCTGGCGACGGTTGCGGACTCGGTTGCTCAACCTGTTCGCTGAGTGGCGTGGTATTTTGGGCTTGCTTACGCGCTTCATCAATTTCAAGCCGATTGACCACATCTTGGGTGCTTTCTCGCTCAATTTGCGCCAGCGTCGGCATCACTAAAGTGCTACCCGGCTGCAAACTATGAATATTGTTGTTGGTGAATGCGTCGGTATTCAGACGAAAAATCGCGCCGAGCGTCTGATACACACTCACTTGCGTATTAGGGCGCATTTGAGTCGCAATCGACCACAAGGTTTCATTGGCCCCGGTTGGACCATATTGTTGTGCCGATGCAACCGCTGGCGTTGGTTGGGGCGAAGCGGTTTCAGCCGCCATTTCATCTTGCGGACCAAGAATGCGTATTGCCGCTTCGACCGGCACCGTTGAAACACTGACAAGCGCAACCGCCAATACCCCTGCGACGGCAATAAGATGCCGCTTAACGCGATGCGAGGTTATGGTCAATCGAGTTTGAGAAGAAGACTGTTCACTTTGCTGTGCGTTGGACACACCCGCACTCCCTTATGGCAAAAATGGCCTCACTAAATATCTAACTATATCGGAAGCCATGCTAAAAACTGTAGTTTGGTGATATAAAAGTGTGTTGCGCGATCAAACTGTGGGCGCTCTGCCTCAGTTTTGACTCGATGATAGCATCGTCACACGTCGCGTATCGCCCACCTTTGCAAAATTAATGCCTAAAAAAATACCCCATCAACGGATGGGGTATCAATCAACCTAGTGTGGTGATGGGCGGGCTATCACGCTCTTTTATGGGTGCGACGCTTGTTGCTTAAAGGTAATCGCGAACCAATACTTCCGCAATTTGTACCGAGTTAGTTGCGGCCCCTTTACGCACATTGTCTGCTACCACCCAGAGGTTGAGCCCATTAGGGTGGCTAATATCGTTGCGAATACGCCCCACCAACACCTTATCTGAGCCAGTGCCTTCTTTCACCTGAGTGGGGTAATCTTCCCCTTCAAAGACCTCAATGTGTTCATGCTGACTCAAGATCGCTACCGCTTCCGTTGCGTCAATCGGTTGACGGCACTCAAGGTGCACGGCTTCAGCATGACCGTAAAACACGGGCACGCGCACACAGGTAGGGTTAACCCCTATCATCTCATCGGCAAGAATTTTCTGGGTTTCCCACACCATTTTCATTTCTTCTTTGGTGTAGCCATTTTCCATAAACTGGTCAATGTGTGGTAGGCAATTAAAGGCAATTTGCTTGCTGTATAACGCAGGCTCCGCATCTTGGCTGTTAAGCAATTTAACCGTCTGCCCGGCAAGCTCATCAACGCCTTCTTTCCCTGACCCTGAGACCGATTGGTAGGTAGACACATTTAAACGTTCGATACCGACGGCATCGTAAATGGGTTTTAATGCCACCAGCATTTGGATCGTCGAGCAATTTGGGTTAGCAATAATATTACGATTACGGAAGTCACCAATCGCGGCTGCGTTCACTTCAGGGACCACCAAGGGCACGTCGAAGTCATAGCGGAATTGCGACGTGTTATCGATAACGACGACGCCCGCTTCCGCTGCAATCGGCGCCCAATGCGCAGAAGCCTGTGCGCCCGCCGAGAACAAGCCAAGCTGAACCTGTGTCCAATCAAATTTGTCGACATTTTGCACACGCAGGCTCTCACCTTTAAAGGTGATGGTTTCACCTGCACTCCGCTCACTGGCGAGGAGGTGTAGCGTGCCAATGGGGAAATCGCGCTCTTCTAAAATCTCGATCATGGTGCGTCCTACCGCACCGGTTGCGCCCAAAATGGCAACGTCAAATGCTTGTGTCATGCATGCTCCTCAATACTAAAGCCCAGCTTAGCCAGCGACTGTAACCCGAAATCAGCCTGTCCGGCTACCGTGATCGCACTGTACTCGCGTCGATCCCAGTAATTTTTCCGTAATTGGTCAAAGGCTGTACGCTGAGCGAGTTTGTCATCACCGGCCGCATGCATGGCCCGACGAAAATCACTGTCATCTCGGCGAATATCGTAGACCAATTGCGTCAGTGCCATCAGATCACTTTGTTGCCACGGCTGTGCCAAGGCAACCTGTGGAATCGGCGCGGTGGGCAGCAGCTCACTGGCATGGGCATGATGAGGCAGGCCCAGGTGTTCACACAGTGCGTTAAAGACCATGGTAGTACCACGGGCTTTGCCTTCCAGACCATAACCTGCAATATGAGGCGTAGCAAACGTAAGCTGGTCCATCAGGGCAAGGTCAACCTCGGGCTCATGTTCATAAACATCCAACACCGCATCAATATCGCCTCGCGCTAACCGCGCTTTAAGTGCCTGATTATCAACAATCGGCCCCCGAGCGGCGTTTATCAAAATGCTTCCTGACGCAAGCGCATCTAACCGAGCTTGATTCATGAGGTGATAAGTGGGGTGCGCTCCGGTCGTGGTCAAAGGGGTATGGAAAGTGACCACATCCGATTGTGCGATCAGGGTGTCAATGTCCACCATGTCAGCCAGGTTTTCTTGCTCCTGACGAGGGGGATCGCAAAGTAAGGTTTTAATCCCAAGTGCCGCAAGCCGCTCGGCCAAGTAGTGCCCCACATGACCCACGCCCACGATACCGACCGTTCGGTCGGTCAACTTAAAGCCTTGCTGTTGCGCTAACACCAGCAAGGCGCTAATCACGTATTCCGCCACCCCAACCTTGTTACAGCCAGGCGCCGCCGTACCGTGGATGCCTTGTGCGTGCAAGGCGTTAAAATCAAGATGATCTTCACCCGCGGTGGCTGAACCGACAAAACGCAAACGAGTTGCACCGTCAATCAGAGCATGGCTCACTTGCGTGACGCTTCTCACCATTAATGCGTCAGCATCAATCAAATCCGTCGCACGGATTGCGCGCCCGGGTAATGCAACCACCTCACCCAATTGACTAAACAAGGTTTGGGCATAAGGCATGTTTTCGTCTACAACAATTTTCACGTTCAACGTCCTGTGTGAGTCGGTGCATCGCTTATCGGATGCTCAATGCAAGAAAATCATTGTATCTATCTCACGGTAAGAAAACACCCTTGAACTGAGTGGATAACCCGCTCACCGGGTGGCCTCAGGCAGAAAAAAACCCGGCCGAAGCCGGGTAAATCCAGGACCTGAAAAGACCATTAACGGCTCTCAACGATAATGGTCCGTGTCTGATGGCAGAGCCTCTCTGCATACCTGGAAAAAGGGGCGATTGTATTAACCGCGATATTTTTCAATTACCAAGGTGGCGTTGGTACCGCCAAAGCCAAAGCTGTTGGACATCACGCGCGTCAGTGCTTGCTCTCGCGGTTGCGTCACAATATCTAACCCTTCAGCCGCGGGATCCAAGTTCTCCACGTTGATACTTGGCGCGACAAAACCTTGCTCAAGCATCAGGGTTGAATAGATGGCTTCGTGCACCCCCGCCGCGCCGAGCGCGTGACCTGTCATTGACTTAGTCGCAGAAATCGCTGGGCTCTTGCCGCCAAACACTTCCTGAATCGCGCCAAGCTCTTTTACATCTCCTACTGGGGTTGAGGTGCCGTGAGTGTTGATGTAATCAACCTCACCCTCTACATCTTGCATCGCCATATTCATACAGCGCACCGCGCCTTCACCCGACGGCGCCACCATGTCATAGCCGTCAGACGTTGCACCGTAACCGACAATTTCACCGTAGATGGTCGCACCACGCGCCAGCGCATGCTCCAGCTCTTCCACGACTAGCATGCCGCCACCACCAGAGATCACAAAACCGTCTCGTTCCGCGTCATAGGTACGAGAGGCCTTCTGCGGGTCGTCGTTGTATTTGGTTGAAAGGGCCCCCATGGCGTCAAACATCATGGTCAGTGACCAATCCAGCTCTTCACCGCCACCGGCAAACACCACATCCTGTTTGCCTAGCTGAATCAGCTCAAGGGCGTGACCAATACAATGCGCCGAGGTCGCGCACGCAGAGCTCATGGTGTAGTTCACCCCTTTAATTTGGAACGGGGTAGCCAAACAGGCTGAAACAGTCGATGACATGGTCCGTGGCACCATGTAAGGGCCAACACGCTTCACGCCTTTTTCGCGCAATGTATCAACCGCGATAACTTGGTTCACCGATGACGCACCACCTGAACCGGCCACTAAGCCAGTTCGTGGGTTAGAAACTTGCTCAGGGGCCAGGCCCGAGTCTTCAATGGCTTGCTCCATTGCCAAGTAGGCAAAGCCCGCCGCGTCACCCATAAAGCGCATTCTTTTGCGATCAATATGGTCGGCTGGGTTGAGTTTGAGATCCCCCCAAACATTGCTACGCAGCTTCATATCTGCAAACTGCTGAGAAAAGTTAATGCCAGATTTCCCCGCTTTGAGCGACTCCAGCACTTCTTTGACGTTGTTACCAATACTGGAAACAATCCCCATGCCTGTAATGACAGCTCGTTTCATGATTCTTTCCTAGACGTTAATTTCGCAGTGGATGATAGCGTTTTTGAAGCTGATAAGTGGTCAGCTTTCCTTTGAGCCAGTACAATTTGCTTTTTCCTTTCCTGTGTAAGAGGCATTTGTGAGCACTCCCTCGATCGACCACGCAAAAATCAGCTGGAATGACACGGGCACCCCCGTCGCGGAACAGTTTGATGACGTCTACTTTTCCAATCACGACGGTTTGGCCGAGACCCGCTACGTGTTCATCGAACAAAACCAACTTCCCGCACGTTGGCAAACCGCCACATCATCCCGGTTTGTGATTGCGGAAACCGGCTTTGGCACTGGGCTCAACTTCCTGGCCACTTGGGCGGCTTTCGAGCAGTTCCGTCAAACCCATCCAAACGCGCCCGTGACCCAGCTTCACTTTATCAGTTTTGAGAAGTACCCCCTGACAGTAGAGGATCTCGCCCGTGCACATCAAGCTTGGCCAGAGCTGGCACACTATGCTGAACGGCTACGCGCCGACTACCCTGTGCCGTTAGCCGGTTGTCAACGGATCGTGTTGGCTCAAGGTCAGATTACACTCGATTTGTGGTTTGGTGATATTAAAGATTGGTTACCACAAGTGCCAACAGGCCCTGAAGGGGTGGTGGATGCTTGGTATTTAGACGGCTTTGCCCCAAGCAAAAACCCAGAGATGTGGAACCAAGATTTGTTTAATGGCATGGCACGACTTGCACGCGAGCAATGCACCTGCGCCACCTTTACCGCCGCTGGCTTTGTGCGTCGTGGCCTTATCGAGGCCGGTTTTGAAATGAAAAAGGTGAAAGGTTTTGGCCACAAGCGAGACATGTTGGCAGGCGCACTGCCTGCTCGCCAAGCCCATGCCAGCTACTCACCATGGTATGCCCGCACACCCGCTTCAACAGCGGACGACATCGCCATTATTGGCGGCGGTATTGCCAGTGCCGCCTTGATCACCGCATTGCTGCAACGGGGCAAGCAAGTCACGCTGTATTGCCAAGACCCGCGCCCGGCTGCTGGCGCATCAGGGAACCATCAAGGCGCCATTTATCCGCTTTTAAATGGCAATAACGATAATTTAAGTCAGTTTTTTGCCCCCGCCTTTTTGTTTTCACGACAGTTTGTTCAACAACAAAACGTCCAAGGCATCGCCTTTGAGCACGACTGGTGTGGGGTGACACAGCTGGGTTACAACGACAAGAGTGCCGCTAAACTTGCTAAGATGGCCGATGGCGCCTTTCCTGAGGCATTGGTCACGCCGTTAGACGTCGATGGCGTGAGCGATAAGGTCGGCTTAGAAACCGGGCATGCCGGCGTGTTTTATCCGCTTGGCGGTTGGATAAGCCCGCAACAGTTTACTGCGGGTGTAATAGATAAAGCCATTGCCAGCGGACAGCTACGTGCCCATTTTGATTGTCCCGTGAGAGCGCTAACACAATCGAACAATGGTTGGACACTCGAGACCAGCATGGGTGAGGTTCACCACCCAAATGTGGTGATCGCCAACGGCCACCAAGCAGATAGCTTCAGCCAAATACAGCCTATTCCCGTTTATCCGGTGCGCGGCCAAGTCAGCCATGTGCCCACCAATACCGAACTCAGTAAGCTCAACACTGTATTGTGTTTCGAGGGCTATTTAACCCCGGCTAATCAGGCGGGCGAGCATTGTCTAGGGGCCAGCTATCGTCGCAATAATGCGGACGTAGCGTTCCAAGCCGCCGATCAGCTTGAAAATCAACAGCGCTTAACCGATTGTGTCGATACAGACTGGGCACACGCGGTGCCTCTGGCGGAAGACGGACGCGTTGGCGTGCGCTGTGCCAGTCGCGACCATTTACCTTTCGTGGGCAACGTCTGTGATTATGGCGCCTTGGTGTCTGCCTACCAAACCTTGCAAAAAGACAAAGAAAAAGCGGACGCCGTTCCCGTTTATCCCGGGTTATTTTGCTTGCTGGGGCTCGGCTCTCGCGGCCTCACCTCAGCCCCATTGGCGGCAGAAGTGCTAGCAGCTCAGCTTTGTGACGAGCCTTTACCTTTACCTCAGTCGGTCCTAGACACGCTGCACCCAGGGCGGATGTGGGTTCGTAAGCTGCTAAAAGGTAAAACACTATAGCGCGTCACGGCCAACAAAGAAGCCATCACCGAGGCGATGGCTTTCTTTTGCTACGCGGTACCGTTTTCGATACCGCTTAGTGTCTCATTTAAAACAGTGTGTTACGCGTCTTTTTCCACTTGCTGTTGCAATAAATCCCACAGCGCCCCGACGAGACGTTGGTCGCCGGGTGACAGCTCACTGGCATTGTCATTGAGACTAGCATCGACGCGCGCTTTCAATGCTGACACCTCATCAACCCCCTCCAACTCACAGTCCGCTGCCGCTAAAGAAACGTGGCCACGTAAATAGCCACTGGCAAACAATTCATCGTCTGAGGCGGTTTCCACCATCTCATCGATTAACGCTAAAATGCGTGCTTCATAGTCTTGAACTTTCATCTTTTTAACCTTGGCTTGGCAACGTAAAGGTATCTGGCGTCAACGGCGCAACACCATAAAAGTCTCGCAAGGTATCAGAAAACTGCTTGGCGCGCACGGGCAAAGCGGTGCTTGTCGATGCATCCGAGACATACTGTACGACTTGTTGCCGAACTTTCTCAGTAAACGCGTGGCGATCGGGCTCAACACCACTTAAATTGTCACAGCTCACTTGAAAGCGAAACCCACAGCTTGCCGAGAGGATCCATTCAATCGCCTGTGGCTTCACTTCGACGGCCTCAAAGGCGGCTTGCGTGTCAGCATCACGGCCATCCGGATGATACCAATAGCCATAATCTTCCCATTGACGACGCTGCTCACCGGCAATGGTCCAGTGTGCAATTTCGTGCAATGCCGAGGCAAAAAAGCCGCGCGCAAAAATCACACGATGATGAGGATGATCGGCATCAGCAGGTAAGTAAATAGGCTCATCCCCGCCACGCACCAGCTCAGTATTGAAAGAAGCAAGAAAGGATTGGTTAAAAAG
This sequence comes from Salinivibrio sp. HTSP, assembly GCF_003390965.1. Classification (NCBI taxonomy): domain Bacteria; kingdom Pseudomonadati; phylum Pseudomonadota; class Gammaproteobacteria; order Vibrionales; family Vibrionaceae; genus Salinivibrio; species Salinivibrio sp. HTSP. Next base: position 97,581 of record NZ_PXUD01000002.1, on the reverse strand, counting down.
TTGGATCAAGTCGTGATAATTGTGGGTCATAATCTTAAACAATAACGACACCCCACCTATCCAAAACGACAGATGGGGTTAAAGAAGATGAAACGTTTGGGATATCGCTATGCGCCCATTTGGCCGCGGTGACGAAGCAAATGGTCCATCAGCACAATCGCCACCATGGCTTCGGCAATCGGCACGGCGCGGATCCCTACACACGGGTCATGACGACCACGTGTCACCACATCCGCAGATTCACCGTGAACATCAATACTCTTGCCCGGCACGGTAATGCTGGAGGTGGGTTTGAGCGCTAAATGTGCCACTAGTGGCTGGCCTGACGAGATCCCACCAAGAATGCCTCCCGCATGGTTTGAGGCAAAGCCGTCAGGGTGAATTTCATCACGATGCTCACTGCCACGCTGATTCACCACATCAAACCCATCTCCGATTTCGACCCCTTTCACCGCGTTAATTCCCATCAACGCATGGGCAATGTCCGCATCTAAGCGATCAAACACTGGCTCGCCAAGGCCGACAGGAAGGTTTTCTGCCACCACGGTGAGCTTGGCACCGATTGAATCTCCGTCTTTTTTCAGTTGACGGATCAGCGCATCCAATTCCTCTAGTTTGTTCACATCCGGGCAAAAGAAAGGGTTTTGCTCAACTTGCGCCCAATCCACCGTATCGATGGTCACCTCGCCCATTTGCGCCAAGTAAGCACGCACTTGAATACCATGCACTTGCGCGAGGTATTTTTTAGCCACCGCGCCTGCGGCGACACGCATCGCCGTCTCTCGTGCCGATGAACGGCCGCCCCCGCGGTAATCGCGGATGCCATATTTATGGTGATAGGTATAGTCTGCATGCCCAGGGCGAAACACATCTTTGATTTTGGAATAATCTTTGGAGCGCTGATCGGTGTTTTCGATCATCAAGCCAATCGATGTCCCCGTGGTTTGGCCCTCAAAGACCCCAGAAAGGATTTTCACCGCATCCGGTTCACGGCGCTGAGTGGTGTATTTCGACGTCCCAGGACGACGGCGATCGAGATCATGCTGCATGTCCGCTTCAGTCAATGCTAACCCCGGTGGGCAGCCGTCAATAATCGCCCCCAATGCAACGCCGTGGCTTTCTCCAAAGGTCGTGACGCGAAATATCTGTCCTATCGTGTTGCCTGCCATGCCTTCCTCTACTTGCCTGATGGGCATTGTTGTATTTTTGCGTACTTTGTTAGCAATTAACCATAAAGCAATCAAATACGCAAAGAAAATCCAGGTGAGCAACGGAGCGACTGCAAGTGTTAGAGACTAAAAAGCCAGCACGAGGCTGGCTTTATATCATGATCGGTGGGTACTGCCTCTAGTCGCGATAAAGGGCAAATTCATCCGCACACGCAACGAGATCTTGGCGACTGATCATAAACACACCATGACCGCCGTTTTCGAACTCAATCCACTGCAAAGGCAAATGACCGTATTGCTCTTGCATGTGCACAATCGAATTACCAACCTCACACACCAACACGCCATCGTCTGTCAGATAATCGGGGGCATTGGCAAGCATCCGACGCACCAGTTTCAACCCATCCGTGCCGGCGGCAAGCCCCAGCTCAGGTTCATGGCGAAACTCGTCCGGTAAGTCGTCCATATCTTCCGCATCGACGTAGGGAGGGTTGCTTACGATTAAATCGTATTTATCTTGCGGGACATCTTTAAGCAAATCCGACCGCATCGGGATCACTTGCTCTTCCAAGCCATGATCCTGAATATTGATTTCAGCGACATCCAGCGCATCGGTGGAAATATCCACCGCATCGATCTCTGCCTCTGGGAACGCATAGGCACAGGCAATAGCGATACAGCCACTGCCCGTACACAAATCCATAATCCGGCGAGGAGGGTGAGGCAAGATGCCAGCGAATTCTTGCTGGATAAGCTCACCTATCGGTGAACGTGGAACGAGCACGCGCTCGTCGACAAAAAACTCTAAGCCACAGAAATACGCTTTGTTGGTCAGATAGGCAACCGGTGTTTTATCATTGATACGTGCAATGACACGCTCAACAATACGATGCTTTTCACTGGTGGTCAGACGCGAAAAGCGCGTCTCTGAGGGCATATCAATCGGCAAGTAGAGTGTCGGTAACACCAGCTGTACCGCCTCATCCCACGCGTTGTCGGTGCCGTGGCCATAAAACAAGCCTGCCGCATTGAAACGACTGACGGTCCAGCGCAGCATATCTTGCAGCGTATGTAACTCGCTGACCACCTCTTCAGTAAAAATCGTATCCACATTGGCCTCCATCGGCTTCATGCAATTGGGGGTCGCCCTTTGACGCGAGGTCAGTACAATAAGCAGCATTTTGAGCTAGTTGAATGTACAATTCAGGTCATCACCTCGGGGACAGTTTTTTATGAGCAAAAAACCATCGATGACGGAAGAGGACTTGGCGCTATTCCGTGATGCCGTCAAAGGCGCAAAAAAGTTGAAGCAGGATACCATAAACCCACCACAACGCCAGACGACCAAGACGCGCAAACAACGTCAGTTTGAACGGCAAAGTAGCGATCATGCATTTTACTTTTCCGATGAGTTCGAGCCGCTGCTCAATGAATCGGGTCCAATGCAGTACGCCCGTCAGGATGTCTCTAAATACGAGGTCAAGCGGCTTCGTCGTGGTGTGTATGTGCCCGATATCTATCTCGATTTACACGGAATGACCCAAACAGAAGCCAAGCGTGAGCTGGGGGCGATGCTCGCGGCCTGTGTGAAAGACGGCACTCGTTGCGCCAGTGTGATGCACGGGATTGGTAAACGGGTACTCAAAGACAAAATTCCACTGTGGCTGGCACAGCACCCCAATGTGATGGCGTTTCACCAAGCGCCAAGGGAGTTTGGGGGGGATGGCGCCTTGTTGGTGCTGATAGAAGTGCCCGAGCGCTAAAGCAACCTGTCGCTAAAGAGACAGAAGCGCGTCAAGCACTTTTTACCGATTACGATTTTAGAAGCTGTCGTGGCGACATATGCGCACTCAGCGACGCCTGTTGGTTGGTGACATCTACCTCAATCAACGCCATGGCTGACGTGGCAAACATCGGCGGTTGCCCTTCTTGCACCCACTCGTTGGTAAGGTATCCGACTAAAGGCAGATGAGAGACGACCAAGACCACGTCAAGTTTCTCAACCTCTATCATTGCATTCAGGTAATCATAGACACGATCACTTTGCCCAAAAGGGGTGATTTCTTCTTCTGTGATCACCTCTTTTGCATCGGGTAACAAAGGCGCACACACCTGCCAGGTTTGCTGCGCACGTAAGTAAGGGCTCACCAGCACTTTATCAATCCCTTGCCCATCCAATTGCTGGTTCAGCCACGTCGCCATCTGTTTGCTCTGTTGCTCACCATTGGCCGTGAGCGCGCGGTCGCTATCACTGGCTGCAAATGCTTGCGCTTCGCCATGACGCATTATGATTAATTTCATCGCCTTAATACCCACATTCATATGCCAAGATTAGCTGCATGCTATCAAGATGATCCGCAAAAGACCAAATAAGTGGTTTGCGACTCTGGTCACTGGTAGTCATACTTACTACTAACTTATTTACTCTGATAGTGAGATGCTTGTGCACGTCAGCCCTAACGACCATAAACACTACCGTTATATCACGCTTCCTAACGCATTACGTGTCTTATTGGTGAATGACCCACATGCGCATCGCAGTGCCGCGGCATTGTCGGTGAATGTCGGTCACTTTCACGACCCAGTCGAGCGACAAGGGCTGGCGCATTTTCTCGAGCATATGCTTTTTTTGGGGACGGATCAGTACCCCGTCATCGGTGACTTTCAGCGCTTTATTAGCCAGCATGGTGGCCACAATAATGCGTGGACAGGCACCGAGCACACCACCTTCTTTTTCGATATTCGCCCCAGCCAGTTCGCGGCAAGCTTAGATCGCTTCAGCGCCTTTTTCATTTCACCCCGTTTTGATGCCGATGCCGTAGATAAAGAACGCCAATCGGTCGACGCCGAGTATCGCATGAAGCTCAATGACGACGTGCGACGTATCTATCAAGTTCATAAAGAAACCATCAATCCTAACCATCCGTTTGCCAAGTTCTCCGTTGGCAGTGTCGAGACGCTCGCGGATCGTGATGATTCCAATGTACGTGATGATCTCATCGCCTTTTACCGAGCTAACTATAGCGCCAATCTCATGACACTGGCATTGACCGGGCCACAGTCATTGGATGAGCTTGAGCGCTTCGCGAAACAGTATTTTTCCACCATTGCCAACCATCACTACCCTGAACTTGCCATCAATGCGCCCCTGACCACCAAGAATGAGCAGCATCAATGGGTGACGATTGAACCTTTAAAAGAGGTTCGTAAGCTCACCTTGGCGTTTTCTGTCCCTGAAAGCCCCGAGCAATACCGCACTAAGCCTTTGTCTTACATTGCCCACTTACTGGGTTATGAGGGGCCTGGGAGTTTGATGTCATTATTAAAAAACAAAGGCTATATCAACACCTTGTCTGCAGGTGGTGGGATCAGCGGGCGAGATTTTCGTGAATTTACCCTCGGCTTTTCGTTGACGCCATTAGGGCTGAGCCATCTCGACGATATTATTACCTATGTTTTTCAAACCATTGCCCTCATTCGGCGCGATGGATTACAACCTTGGCGCTATCAAGAAAAACGGCAAGTCCAAGAGCTGGCATTTCATTACCAAGACCCACAGCGCCCTATTGATACCGTCAGTCATTTGGTAATGAACATGCAGCATTATGCGCCAACCGATCTTCTGTACGGCGACTACATGATGACAGGGTTCGATCGCCACCAGATTCAAGCCATGCTGCAACATATGAGCGTCGATAACCTTCGCGTGATGCTGGTTGCCAAAGGGCAACATTACGATCAGCGCGCCGATTGGTATCACACGCCTTACGCGGTGAAACGCTTTTCTGCGCAACAAATTGCCAAATGGAAAACGGATTACATTTCACCGGCACTGACACTGCCTGACCCCAACCCATATATTGCTGATGCCCTGCACCCAATAGCTATCGAGCAAGACGCCAGTGAGGAACCAAGCTTAATTGAAGAGCTGCCTGGCTTTCGCCTCTGGCATGGCCAAGAGTCACACTTTCGCGTGCCCAAAGGCCATATCTATATCGCCATCGATAGCCCACATGCCGTGGCGACGGTGAAAAACATTGTCATGACCCGCTTAAGTGTCGAAATGTTACTCGAAGCCCTGAATGAGCAAGCCTATCAGGCTGAAATTGCGGGAATAAATTACAATTTATACGCGCACCAAGGTGGGGTGACGCTGACACTCAGTGGCTTCAATGACAAACAGCCGCTACTGCTCGAACTTATCTTGAAAACCTTCTCTCAGCGCAGTTTCAACCCTGAGCGCTTCGAGACCATAAAAGCGCAGCTGCAACGCAGCTGGGAAAACGCAGAAAAGAATAAGCCGCTGAGCCAATTATATAACAGCATGACCGGGCTACTTCAGCCTAATAACCCACCGTACCACGCTCTTTTAGCGGCATTGGAAACGGTGACTCTGAGTGAATTACCTGACTTTGTCGATGCCATGCTCGCCACCTTGCATGTCGATATGTTTGTGTATGGTAATTGGCACCGCCATCATGCCAAGGCCTTGGCAGAAACCGTCAAAGACAGTTTGCGCGTGCAAGGGCAAGCGTATCAGGAGTCTGTGCGTCCGTTGACCTTACTTGAGGGCGTCGGCACCGTCAGTTTTGAGCGCCCTCTTGCGCATGCTGAATCAGCGCTTTTAGTGTATTACCAAAGTCCATCGACCGATCCGCAAGCGGTGGCAACCTATACCTTGGCTAACCACCTGATGTCGGCGACCTTTTTCAACGAATTGCGCACCAAACAGCAATTAGGCTATATGGTTGGGGCGAATAACTTACCGCTAAACCGCCACCCTGGACTGATTTTTTATGTCCAGTCCCCTATGGCAGGTCCTAACCAGTTAATGGCAGCGATTGATGATTTTCTGAATGCCTTTTTCATGGTGCTGTTGGAAATGACAGAAGCGCGCTGGCAAAGCAGTAAACAAAGCTTATTGGCGCAAGTGAGAGAGCCGGATAATAACCTGCGCGCCCGCGCTCAACGTTACTGGATCAGTATTGGCAACAAAGACTATCAATACCAACGTCGCGAGCAGGTTGCAGAGGCGATGGCGACACTCAGCCGCGCGGATATGGTGCGGTTTGTGGTCAACACACTCAAACCGAGAACCGCAGATAGGTTAGTGATGCACAGTTGCGGGACCGACCATCAACAAGACGCGCACCTAGATGGGACCTATCCGATTGCGGACATCGCAGCCTTCCGCGCGTTATGTCAGCGTAGTGAAGACTGATCGCCCAGCAAACAGAAAGGGCAGCCACTGGCTGCCCTCGTATCTTCCACTTGCGTTGCCTTACCCCTCGGGATAAAACACCTGTCCCTCTTTGGCCATCACGGTTAAACGCTCACAGGGTGCAAAGCGCTCACCATAACGATTTTGATGCTCGTTGAGCAAGTTGACCACACGATCGATGCCGATATGGTCCATATAGCGGAAAGGTCCACCCAAGAACGGCGGGAAGCCGATACCAAAAATCGCACCGATATCACCGTCACGCGCAGAGCGAATCACGCCCTCATCGAGGCAACGAGCCGCTTCATTGAGCATCATTAACGCACAACGTTGCGCCACCTCATGACCGGACAACTGGGCGTTTAGGGTGATATTCAGCAAGCTATAAACTTTCTTATCCACCTGCTTGGCCTTGCTGCCTTTCTTGCTGGCATCGTAGCGATAGAAGCCCTTACCTGTTTTACGTCCTTTGCGGTCATCATTCAGCAGCACATCGAAGACATCCGGCGCTTCAAAACGCTCACCCAGCTCTTGCGTCAGGATAGGCGCTATCTTAGCGCCAATATCAATGCCCACCTCATCAAGCAAAGTGATTGGCCCAACAGGGAAACCAAAGTCCAATAGCGCGGTATCGATATGTTCAATCGTTTCGCCTGCCAACAACACACGCGCGGCCTCATTCATATAAGGGGCAAGGATCCGGTTAACGTAAAAGCCTGCGCTATCACCGACCACAATCGGCGTTTTACCTTGCTGACGCGCCAGCTTAACCACAGTCGAAATCGTCTGATCACTGGTGTTTTTATGGGGGATCACCTCCACCAGCGGCATTTTTTCTACCGGGCTAAAATAGTGCAAGCCCACAATGTTTTCTGGGCGCTGGCTACCCTCAGCGATTTGATGAATCGGTAATGACGAGGTATTGGTAGCAAAAATAGCGTCGTTACCTGTGATTGATTCCATCTCCTCGACCATGCGGTGTTTGAGCGACAAATCTTCAAATACCGCTTCGATCACCACATCCGAGTTAGAGAGGGTTGTCGCCTGTGTATCACCCGATAGCTGCATCATGGTGGCTTGCAACTCGGCTTTGCTAAGCTGTTTGCGCTTGCGCTTTTTGTCCAGCAATTTGTAGCTGTAGCGTAGCGCATTCAATATGCCATCTTCGCTCACATCTTTCACGCGTACCGGGTAACCGGCCTTAGCGACCGAAACATGCGCGATCCCGGCGCCCATCAAGCCACCGCCCAGTACACCAATACGACTGATCTCACCCGGCTCAGCATCAGCCCCGTTTTCTTTTTTCATCGCGGTGGTGGCGAAGAAGATGCTACGTAGCGCTTTAGACTCCGGCGTCATCACCAGCTCACCAAACTGGCGTGCTTCTTCCTCAAATCCGGCTTTCAAGCCTTTATCGAGCCCCTTTTTCACCACAGATAAAATGGCATCAGCGGCGGGATAATTACCACGGGTTTTCGCTCGCGCTTTTTTGCCCGCTTGATCAAAGACGATATTACGCCCGACCGCATTGCCATTCAGCATCCAACTTTGCCAGCTACGGTGGCGTTTTGGTTTCGATTTCTGCGCCAGCTGCTCGGCCACGTCGAGCAAAACGGTATCCGGCACACAATCATCCACCACACCCAGCTTTTTCGCTTTTTTGGCGCGTAACTGTTTGCCGGTTAGCATCATATCCAGTGCGTCTGGCACGCCGATAAGACGTGGCAGTCGCTGTGTACCGCCCGACCCTGGCAATAAGCCTAATTGTACTTCTGGCAGACCAAGGCGAGTTTTATCCCAGTCGGTGGCCACACGGCTATGACAGGCCAGCGCGAGTTCAAGCCCACCACCTAAGCAAGGACCATGAATCGCTGCCACCACGTGAAATGGCAGCGTCTCAATGCGTGAAAATAAAGCCTGACCTTGCGCGGCAATATCGCGGGCTTGCTCGGCGCTGTCACAGGCTTCGAGCATGCGCACATCCGCACCAGCCACAAAGTTATCGGGTTTACCCGAGTGAATCACTAGCCCTTTGACGTTTTTATCATTTTCGAGTTGGTCTAATACCGCGGAAACGCCCTCGACAAAGCTTGCCTGCAGTGTATTCATGCTCTCACCCGGCACATCTATGGTCAGCCAGGCGATTTGGTTATCAGCAACCGTTAAATGAAAGGCTTGTTGGGTTTCTGTGGTCATTACTCTGCCTCCAAGATCATTGCTGCGCCTAGGCCACCTGCTGCACAGGCTGTGTTCAATGCTAAACCGCCGCCACGACGTTTTAATTCACGTAAGGTTTGGGTGATCATCCGTGCACCTGTCGCGGCAAAGGGGTGACCATAGGCGATTGACCCCCCTAACACGTTGAATTTATCCATATCGATGTCACCAATCGCACGGTCACGGTTTAAATGCTCACGGGCAAACGTATCAGAGGCGAACATTTTCACATTAGACAAGGTTTGCGCGGCGAACGCCTCGTGCATATCAATCAAGGTTAAATCCGCGAGAGAAATACCCGCGCGATCAAGCGCAAGTGGTGTGGCATAAGAAGGGCCCATCAGCATGTCTTTTTCCACCCCGATGGCGGAGAACGCATACGAGCGAATGTAACCGAGCACCTCAAGCCCTAATGCTTTCGCACGACTTTCTGGCATCATCAATACCGCAGCTGCACCGTCGGTAAGCGGCGTACTATTCGCTGCCGTGACCGAGCCATGCTTGCGGTCGAACGCAGGCCGCAGCTTGGCGTAGTCTTCTAGCGTGGAGTCAGGACGCAGGTTATTATCTTGTGCAATCCAGGCTTTGTAGGGCTCGGGATAGGCAGTGATCACTTCATCACTGAGCAGGCCTTCATCCCAGGCTTTGCTCGCCAGTTGGTGCGAGCGCAGCGCCAGCGCATCTTGCTCTTCCCGTGGGATCTGATGCGACTTTGCCATTTGCTCGGCCGTTTGCCCCATGCTCAGCCCCGTCGAATATTCAGCCACCGCAGGCGGAACCGGTGCCAGATCTTTCACTGAAAGCTTACTGAGCAGCTTTAATCGCTTGCTCATGGTTTTCGCTTTGCTTAAATCCAATAATGTCCGCGCCAGTTTTTTGCTAACGCCGATGGGTAATACAGATGATGAATCCGCGCCACCAGCAATCCCCACCTGGATATTGCCTGCGACCATGCTCTCTGCCACATTGGCGACCGCTTGAAAGCTGGTCGCACAGGCACGTGTGACACTGTAGGCATCGGTGTGGATATCCATGCCGGTACCCAGCACGATTTCGCGAGCGATGTTTGGCGCTTCAGGCATTTGCACTACCTGTCCAAACACCACTTGATCAATCTCTTTCGGGGAAATACTGCTTCGGTTGAGCATCTCTTGTACCACCATTTTGCCGAGATCGACCGCCGGCACATCAGTATAAGCGGTTGATTGGCGGGCAAAGGGTGTTCGTAGCCCAGACACAATAGCAATGCGATCACCATTGCTGGTTTTGAGGTGTTGCTGAGACGTCATCACTGCTCCTTAGGATGTTCTACAGGTCTGACCACGAGTGTAACCAAATTGTTACCAGCTTAAAACATCCGTTTTAATTGATTGGTAAGATTGCCAACAGGCGCACAGATCCGCTCCCCGCGTCACCACAATGGTTCATGGTAAACAAACGAAGAAGCAAAAAGAAAAATAAAAAAAGGGGCCTTGCGCGAACGCAGGCCCCAAAATATTGGAAAGCAAAACGATAATCTGGGAAGTGTGCAGTGCTTTTCCCGCACCCAGATCCGAACAGAAAGTCATATCATTCAAAAAGGAAACGCCGTTCACTCAACCTCACGAGTGTCGACACATGGCCGATAACGACAGGAGTCACTTTACCGACTTGCGGTGTTTTAATATTGAAACAGATCAAACTTGTGCCGATTTTTCACCTAAGATGAAATAAAATAACAAATCACTCGGTCTCTATAGACTGATGCAACCCATGGACAAAGGCTCATCCGGTATGACCCGACAAGCACGATACGAGGCATTGGTGCGCGCATGGCACCGTGACCTCTACCGCTATGCCTACTGGTTAGCAAAAGATCCGCATATCGCGGAAGATTTGGTGCAAGAAACCTGCTTACGCGCTTGGCGCTCGTTAGACAGCTTGCAAGATGACAAGGCAGCCAAAGCCTGGCTCATCACCATTTTGCGCAGAGAGAATGCAAGACGCTTCGAACGGAAGCAGTTTGACCATGTGGACGTTGACGATGGCGAACTAGAAGACAAAACCCGCCCCAGCGAAGAAGCGTCCATGGAGCAGCGCTGGCTACACCGACAAATTGCCGCGTTATCACCGGAATATCGTGAGCCCTTGGTCTTACAGGTGATTGCCGGCTTTAGTGGCGACGAAATCGCCCAAATCTTGGACTTAAACAAAAACACGGTGATGACTCGCCTCTTTCGCGCTCGCGCTCAACTTAAAGAAGCACTGGACACCACCGCAACTTCAGGAGGCCAACAGTATGGACGATCTTGAATTTCGCCGCCGCCTACTTGCAGACCCTTATGATACCGATCCTGAGTTGCAAGCCGCCAAGGCCGAGTCTGAACGTCACCAAGGCTATGCGGACGATATCGCCGAGTTGGACAGCAAAATCGACCAGGCGCTTCGCGTGGAGGTACCGGAGGATTTGCCCGATAAAATTTTGTTTTCGCAAACCACCGATGTGGAACAAGGAGTCAAACGCCCACGCTGGCATCTCGCCATTGCCGCCTCGATTGCCTTTGTGTTTGGTATTGCACTTGGTCAGTTTAACTGGGGCAGTGCCACGCTCGACCTTAATCAAACGGCATTAGCGCACTATTATCACGAACATGCCTTTATAGAAGGCATTAACGAAGGGGCAACCATTGAGCAAGTCAATGCCAAACTACAGCCGTTTGGCAAAGCTTTTAATGCGCTCCCGGGCGAGGTCACTTACATCAACCATTGTAGTTTTGGGGGTCAACATGCGTTGCACATGGTCATGGAGAGTGATGGTCAAGCATATACAGTGTTTGTGGTCCCGTCAGCCAGTCAGGCGCCCGCGCAGAAAAGTGACGGAAAAATGCAAGCCGTCAGCCGCCCCGTGCAATCGGCGAGCGTGATTGTGGTCGGTGAGGCGAAAAGCCCCGCCGCCCCCATTGCCGAGCAACTGCAACAGCAACTCACGCCCCAAGCGATCTAGCCACTCATTGTGCGCCCTCTCGGTAGACAGAGAGGGCGCGCGCTGCGATTTTTCCTTCCGTACCAATGACTTTTCGCCTGGTAATGTGTAACAGGTGTTCGCTGAATTCATCCTTCGTCGCTTAAATGCTCGCCAATCCTATAGATAAAAATACTAATAATGCTATTTTTATTGTTTCATTATTTTGTTTTTACCCTTTATCGTAGCGATAAATTGATTTACGCACGCGAGCTTTTACTCTAGGCCTCCCTTTATACAGCGAACAAGTAAGCAGATGAAAAATAATAAGATCGTTTATCTTGCCGTCGCCACCGCGCTCGGCTCTCTTTCCACCACCGCACACAGTGCCGGTTTTCAGCTCGCAGAAACCTCAGCGACCGGCCTTGGCCGCGCTTTCGCAGGGGAAGCGGCCATGGCGGATAACGCCAGTGCGCAATTTCGCAACCCTGCGCTATTAAGCTACCTTGCCGATACGCAAGTATCAGCCGGTGGCATCTACGTGAACCCTAACGTTGATATTGATGGGACAAACACCTCGAATGGTAAAAAGACTGCAACGTCAACCGATGATGTTGCCCATGATGCCGTGATCCCTAACTTTTACTTTTCGCATCAACTCGACGACCGCTTGACCGCGGGCATCGCGCTGGCCACCAACTTTGGCATGGAAACCGATTTAGGCAACGACTTTACCGGCACCCAGTTTGGTAACGAAGCGGCAGTCACTACTTTTGAAATCAACCCAAACCTTGCCTGGAAAGCCACCGACCAGTTGCGTATTGGCGCCGGTATCCGTTATGTGCTGGGAGAAGGAAGCATTGGTGCTTCCGCACCTAATGCAGATAACTCTACGTTAAAATATATGGAAGGCGACGACCGTGCTTGGGGTTGGCAATTGGGGGCCGTGTACGACATCAATGACAAGCACCGTATCGGCATTAGCTATCGCTCCGAAGTTGACCTAACACTTGACGGTCACGCGGAAGGAAAAAGCTTTGATCAAGTTGCAGGAAAGATACTGAAGCAACCAACAAAGTCGACCTATGGCGGAAGCATGGATCTCACTCTACCCGCGACGGCTGAGCTATCATCCCTGCATCAACTCACTGAGCAGTGGGCGGTACACACCAGCATCAACTGGACCGAATGGAGCAGCTTTGACAAGTTAGAAGCCGATATCCCATACCTCAATGGCGCTCAAGAAGTGAAAGTGGAAAACTGGGAAGATAACTATCGCTTTGCCATCGGCACCACGTATCAGTGGGATCAAAAACTGACGTTGCGCTCAGGCGTTGCCTACGATACGTCGGCAGTGAGCGATAAAAACCGTACCCTAACCATTCCAGAAACTGACCGTACCTGGTTAAGCGTGGGTGCCGGCTATGAGGTAACCCCCAAACTCACCCTAGATGCGGCTTTTACCTATGTGTTTGCCAAAGATGCTCAGGTGAAAGAGCCGCGTGACGGAATTGACTCGCCGTCTGAAGATGCAGCTGCTAAGGCTTTTGGAAGTTTTGAAGGTGAAACCACAGGTAATGTGTGGTTAGTCGGCGTACAAGCCAGCTATCGTTTCTAAGCATCACGCCTTGTCTAACAAACACACCACGACTTTGGCCGTGGTGTTTTTTTATCGCGTTTTACCCGACCCGCTTACGCTGATTTACGGGACGGCATCGATATCATCGATAAAGTCATCGAGAAACTCATCATCCAAAGCGGGTTGTTGCTCCAATGCCTCGTCCCCTTTGGCTCGATAACGGCGATTTTGCAGGTAAGCGTCGCGGGCAAACGCATAAGGGTCTGGCGAGTTGTCCAGTTGCGACTCCTGAGACACTAACGCGGCGCGCGACTCCATCCCATCAAACATCCATTTTAAAACCGACTGCGGCAGGGTAAGTAACGCCAGCGGCGGGTACAGGCCATCAACGACTTCGCCCGCGCCTTCTCGCACTGAGGTAGGCCCATAACCAGGCAGCATAATATACGCGCCCGTGCCCACATCATAGTGACCGATGGCATCACCAAATTCGCGCTGATCATATTTTTGAATATCAGCCGCTGACGCGATGTCAATCAAGCCCCCTAACCCAAACAAGGTGTTGATCCAAAAGCGGTTAAAATGGGTCGCGGCTTTCTCGCCTTCCAACATGATCAAACTATTCAACATGCTGGCGGGCTCTTCGAGGTTGCCCAAAAAATTAGAAATCCCAGTGCGCACGGGGCTTGGCACGTAATCAACATAAGCGATTGAAACAGGACGCGCCACATAGGGATCCAGATAGTCGTAGTTGACCGTCCACATCGCACGGTTAAAGCCTTCTAACGGGTCTTCTGGGTGCGGCTCGGCACCTGGCGGACGTGATACACAACCGGTTAGCAGGCCGAGTACCGCCACCATCAAACACAGACGTTTCCACATCAAATGGGATTCCTCTATACAATGAAAGGCTGGGAATGCCCAGCCTTGTTAACAATGATAACTATTTTGTCTTGGTTATTGCTGTTTGTCGATAACCAGTTCTGCGTGGCTGCCTAGACGCACCGCATCACTTTGCCCGACCCAGTCACCTTCTTTGGTGCCCACGTCGCCATCTTGGTCAATCCGCGCCCGAATCACTACCTTATCGTGCGAGGATAACGCCTGGTTAGGATTCAAGCTGTCAGTGTCTGCCAAGTCCACAGATAAGGGAAACTTAGATAACGGTAGGCGCTTAGCCGCGATTGGCATCGGTGAGTCGGCCGAGGCATGCGCGGAAATAATCACCACACCATCCTCGGGTAACTGCACTTGCTGATCCAATACCACTGTTACCGCGACTTTCGCGCCATCGGCGCTGTTAAGGGCTAGGTTTGCGCGCGCAATCGACTGATCTAACGTTTGATTACGCGGATCGTCACTGCCTATCAAGGTTTTCATCGCCTTCCACGTGGCAATAGCGTCTTGATATCGCCCTTGCTCGAACGCTTGATAAGCGAGCAAAGACATCGCCTGTAGATTAAAGGGATCCGCTTTCACCACAGATTTTAATAAATTCTGCGCCCGGGCACTGTCTGCTTCATCACCGGCAAACAACAAGGCTTGCGCCAGCCCAACTTGAATATCAGGCTGTGAAGGTGCCAAGGCATAGGCTTTCTCCATCGCCCCTTTTGCGGTCTCTCCGTCTCGGTTTGCTAGCCCAATTCGTCCCAGCAACAACCAACCGGTGCTGTCTTGCGGCTCATGCTGCAACCGGGTCCGCAACGCCAAGGTAAGATCTTGCATCTCTTGTTTGGTTAATGGCTTCTCACCCTCGAGTAGCCGCTTTGATAGCTCAGGCAACTGTTTGGCGGTTTGCTGCCATTGCGCCACTTGATTGGCACTGCCCTCAATGCCATACAAGCCAAAGCTGACCACGGCTAACACAACCAAACCTGGCACCCACTGCATCGGGGTCAGACGCAAATGACGCGCTTGCTTGGCTTTCTCTTTTTCCGGGATATCATCCAGCAATGATTGCTGCAGATCCTGCCTCAAATCACGCGTATTATCGATTAAGCCTTCGGCACTTTCCGCTTCAATTTCTTCTACACGATCAAAGTAAAAGGCTTTGTTGAGTGCATCACGGCTACCTTGATGATCGTGCTCACTTTTTTGCCAAAGGGGCCACAAAAACATCACTGCGCCAAGGACAAAAAACACCAAGGTCGCGCCCCAAAACTCAATCATTTTGGCTCCTTATCTTGCTGGGTTGACGCATGCTCAGATGACGCCGGTTGTTCCGCTTGTTCATCGATGCTCGTCGCTGACGAGCCGTTTGACGACGCATCGGTTTGTTCTGGCGATGACAACAGCGCATCGAGTCGTTGCTGTTCTTCATCGCTCAGGGCGTGATTAACGGTCTGCTTAGCGCGTCGGCTGCGCACTATCACCACCCCCACGCCAGAAATCAGCACCAACGCCGGCGCAAGCCACAAAATGAGAGTTGATGCGGTGACAGGCGGGTTGTACGTTACAAAGTTACCGTAACGCGCGACCATAAAGCTGCGAATTTCCTCATCCGTCCGCCCTTGCTGCAGCATTTGGTGCACTTTTTGGCGTAAATCCTGCGCAAGCTCCGCGTTGGAGTCGGCAATGCTGTTATTTTGACACTTGGGGCAACGCAACTCACTGGTCAGGGCGCGAAAACGGGCTTCTTGCTCGGCAGAGTCGAACTTATACACGTCAATCGCGTTGGCAAATGCCAAGCTTGCGGTTAGCCACAACGCGCCAAGCAGGATCAGTCGCTTCATTTGTCAGCCCCCTTTAATGCATCAAATTTTGGCTTGAGGGTCTCTTGCCAATTACGTGCATTCACATCACCCACGTGTCGGTACTGAATCACGCCGTTGGCATCAATCAAAAAGGTTTCCGGTGCGCCATAGACACCGAGATCCAGCCCTAACATCCCATCGCCATCATACAAACTAATCTGATAAGGGTTACCCAGGTTGTTTAACCATTTGATTGCTTTTTGCCGATCATCTTTGTAATTGAGTCCGATGATTTTCACCCCTTGTGCCGCCAGTTTGTTCAAAAACTGGTGCTCTGCATAGCAGGTCGGACACCAGGTGGCCCATACGTTCAGCAGCAGTGGCTCGCCGGTGAAAATGGCTTGGTCATACTCCTTGCTCGGGGTTTGTAGATCCTCAAGGTGAAAAGCGGGCACAGGCTTGCCCACTAATACTGACTCTAACTTGGTCGGATCATCCCCTTTGGCGTTGTTGTCGAGTTGAGCGACAAAAAAGCCCGCCAGTGCCGCAAACGCCAATAGTGGCAGAAACCAAAGTAACTTCTTCATACGCTGGCCTCCTGCTTGGGTGCCTGCTTGCGACGAAACCGGTAGCGCTTATCGCTGATCGCTAACGCACCACCCAATGCCATGACAATGGCACCGAACCAAATCCAGCGCACAAAAGGTTTGTAGTAAAGTCGCATTGCCCATGAGCCATCAGGCAGCTCTTCACCCATGGCAATATAGAGATCACGGGTAAAGCCGCGATCAATCGTGGCTTCTGTCATCATCGAGCGCTGCACGGAATAGAACCGCTTTTCGGCATCCAAATGGTTGATAAAGGTATCACCACGGTATACATCAAACGAGGCCACGTAACCTTGGTAGTTGGGCCCTTGCTTGTCTGATAAGTCGGTAAACTCAAAGGTATACCCTTGCAAAGTCACACTGCTGCCCGGCGCCATTTTGACATCACGCTCAATGTCATAATTCTCAACCATTGCCACCCCGATAATGGTGATCGCAAGGCCGATATGACCCAGCACCATGGCCCAATGGCTGCGTCCCAGCTTCTTTATTCCCACGCGGAATGGATGACGGTGGGTGGCACGCAAATGAAGCTCATAGCCATGCAGGAAGGTGATCCACAGCGCCATGGTTACGCCCATTGCCGCCATCGCTTTGAAACTGTCCGCTAAGATTGCGATGGCACCGACGCCTAGAGTAACAGCCGCAATCCCACTCACCAGCATCGGTTTGGCTAAGGTTGACAGCTTGTCGCGCTTCCAGCGAATCAAAGGTCCAATGCCGAGGAAAAAGGCAAACGGTAGCATCAGCCACGCAAATAGGAAGTTAAAGAAGGGCTCGCCAATCGACACTGAGCCAAGGCCCAACTGCTTGTGCACAAGCGGCAATAAGGTACCAATCAAGACAATCACAAGCGCGGTCATCAACAAGGTATTGTTGACCAACAAGGCGTTCTCACGAGAAATGAACGACACTTTGGTTCGCCCTTTGATCTCGGAGGCACGCAGTGCGTAGAGCAATAGTGAGCCACCAATCACCACCACAAGAAAGCCAAGAATGAACAGGCCACGCGCCGGATCGGAGGCGAACGAATGCACCGATACCAGCACCCCGGAGCGCACCAAGAATGTCCCTAATAAGCTAAGAGAGAACGCAGAAATGGCGAGTAGTACCGTCCACGCTTTAAAGGTGCCACGCTTTTCTGTCACCGCTAAAGAGTGCATCAAAGCGGTTCCCGCCAGCCAAGGCATAAATGAGGCGTTTTCGACCGGATCCCAGAACCACCAGCCGCCCCAGCCAAGCTCGTAATAGGCCCACCAAGAGCCGAGCGCAATGCCTAAGGTTAAGAAAAGCCATGCAGCCGTGGTCCAAGGACGCGACCAACGCGCCCACGCGGTATCTAAACGTCCCGCGAGCAATGAGCCAATGGCGAAAGCAAAGGCGACCGAAAAACCTACATACCCCATGTACAAAATAGGTGGATGCACAATGAGCCCAGGATCTTGCAACAATGGGTTCAAGTCACGGCCATCAACAGGGAAGTATGGCAGAGTGCGGTCAAACGGGTTCGAAGTCAGGATAATAAACAACAAGAAGCCGACCGATATCATGCCCATCACGGCGAGCACACGCGCGACTGACGATAACGGCATACCACGGCTAAATACCGCCACCGCCACGGTCCAAAGCGCCTGAATCAGTACCCACAGTAACAGTGAGCCCTCGTGTGCCCCCCAAACTGCGGTTAAGCGATAGTACCAAGGCAAGGCACTGTTAGAATTACTGGCGACATAGGCCACCGTAAAGTCATTGGTATAAAACGCCCAACTTAACGCAATAAAAGAAAACAGCAGCATGGCAAACATCCCTAAAGAAAGAGGACGCGCCATTTTCATCATTCCTTCATGGCCCTGATTGGCACCATAAAGCGGATAAAAACTCAATAACAGCGCTAATCCCAACGCCAGGATTAACGCATAATGCCCGAGCTCAACAATCATAACTGACTACCTTGTTTTTGCTCCTCTGTGTATTCAAGCGGCTGATGATTCTTTTCCATCGCCTCGGCAATTTCGGGCGGCATATACTCTTCATCATGCTTAGCCAGTACCTCACTGGCTTTTACCGTGCGTGAGTCAACCAATACCCCCTGAGCCACAATACCTTGCCCCTCGCGAAAAAGGTCCGGTAAGATGCCCTCGTAGGTCACGGTGACCGCTGGGCCCACATCAGCGACGTCAAACTGAATAAGCAACGACTCTTGGTCGCGTTTCACCGAGCCTTCCACCACCATGCCGCCAATGCGCAGGCGCTGACCGACTTCCGGCTTGCTGCCATCCGGCTTACCTTGCACGATTTCAGTCGGTGTGTAGAACAAATCCATATTTTGGTTTAAGGCATACAAGACCAGGCCGATAGTGGTCGAGACACCAATTAGCAACGCTAAAGTGATCCACAACCGTTTTTTGCGTCGAGGCGTCATAATGTGTTCTCCAGTGCTTGTGCATCTTTTATTCGCTGCTCACGGGCGATTTGTTGTTTGACCGCTTGCAGGCGTTTTTTATGTGTACGCCGGTAACCCATAATGAGGGCCAACATGGCCGCCGCGGTGATACCGAATGCGCTCCATACATAGGCGGCATAGCCTCCCATCGCTAAAAACGCACTAAAACTCTCAAAATGCATTAGTTACCCTCCACCAAAGCGCGCACCCAAGGCCGATGAGACTCTCTTAAGAGAATTTGATTTCGCAGTCCCATCAAGGTCAAGGCGACAAAAAAGCAGGCAAAGCCGAGTAAGCACGCCAGTAGGGGCCAAAGCATGCCAGGATCGATTGAAGGGCGAGCGAATTTGGTGATAGTGGCGCCTTGATGCAAGGTGTTCCACCACTCAACAGAGAAATGGATGATAGGCAGGTTAATCACGCCCACCATCGCTAAGATCCCCGCGGCTTGTGAGGCCGTGCGCGCATCGTCAAACGCGTTATACAAAGCCATGACGCCAATATAGAGGAACAATAGAATTAACTCAGAGGTGAGGCGTGCATCCCACACCCACCAAGCGCCCCACATCGGCTTACCCCAAATCGCGCCTGTCACTAGGGCAATAAAGGTAAACACCGCACCGACCGGCGCGATCGCTCCCACCGCCCAATCGGCCATCTTTAACTGCCAAACACGGCCAATAAATGCCGCGATCGCCATCGACATATAGGCGCCCATCGACCAAATGGCGGCGGGGACATGAATATAGATAATGCGAAAACTATCGCCTTGTTGGTAGTCTGCTGGCGCGAAGGCTAAGCCCCAAACCATGCCCACCACCAAGCTCAGGCCTGCTAACACAGCAAACCAAGGGAGGAGTTTTCCACACAGCCGGTAGCTCACTTCCGGCTTTGCGTAAGGGTGAAGCCACTTCCACATGACAATTGCTCTACTTCCTGATTAATTATTAGTTCACGCTCACACGCAACGCGGCGGCGATAGCAAAGGGGGCCAAGGTGACGGACCCAGCCAACATGGCACCAAGGATCGCCAGCTGTCCATTGATGTCTGCACCGAATCCCGCCATATCAATCGCTGAGGTGGCAAAAATCAGTACAGGAATATAAAGCGGGAGGATCAGCAAGCTCAGAAGAACGCCTCCCTTCCGCAGCCCTACTGTCAGAGCAACCCCAATCGCACCGACAAAACTTAATGTTGGGGTACCCAACAATAAAGTCATGACCACCGCTTGATACTGGGTGGCATCGAGTGACAGTAATAACGCCAACACCGGGCTGACTAACAATAAAGGCAAACCGGTCAGTAACCAGTGTGCGATGACTTTCGCGATCACTAACAGTGGTAAGGGGACGGGCATCAGCATCATTTGCTCAAGTGACCCATCCAGGTAATCGTCCCGGAACAAACGCTCCAATGACAGCAGCGCAGAGAGTAACGCCGCGACCCAAATAATGCCGGGGGCGATGGTCTGCAATAACTGGGGACCTGGCCCGACACCGAGCGGAAACAAGGTGATCACAATAATAAAAAACCACAAAGGATTCAGGCTATCAGCCGGCTGGCGAAAAGCGACTTTTAGCTCTCGGCGAACAATCAACCACATTGCTTTGATCATTGCGCCCCCAACTGAATACGACGTAATAGCGGGTGATCCACAAACATATCTTGGTGAGTGGTAAATAGCACCATCCCGCCTTGTTGCACATGCCGCTCAAACACAGCTTCAAGCACCTTTACCCCTTGTTTATCAATCGCCGTCAGCGGCTCATCGAGAATCCACAATCGCCGATCACTTAACCAAAGTCGCGCAAGGGCAACGCGCCGATTTTGTCCCGCAGATAGCTGCCCCGCAGGAATATCCTCTCGCCCCGCCAAACCGACCTTGGCAAGCGCTTGCCAAATGGCATCATGATCACACCGCCCATGCATTTGCAGATAGTAAGCCAGGTTTTCGAAGGCAGTAAGCTCGCGCTTAACCCCTGTGGTGTGGCCTAAAAATAGGAGATCGCGATAAAAGGCGTCGCGTTGTTGGGTGATCGCCTGCTGCTGCCAACAGACCTCGCCACTGTCCGCGAGCCCTAGACCCGCGATAATTCGCAATAACGTGGTTTTGCCTGCTCCGTTTGGGCCTTCTACCTGAACAAGATCACCGGGAGACAGAGAGAATGTCAGCGCATCAAACAACACTCGGTCATCACGAACACAGCAAAGCTGTTTCACTTCCAACATGACAAATGTTGCATCCTGCTTGTGTTACAAAAGTGGACGCATAGTACCACAATGGTCAAAATGACTGTTAGTTACCACAGGGTTGCAAAGTGTGACTCGCGTAAATAATTGTGAGAAACCATGAAGATTGCCCCAACGAATCCACAACAACTGGTGATAAAACCGACTGGCTTAGCCTCACAGTCCTCGTCACCAATCGATGGACGTGCGCTGTTGCAGGCACAATTTACCCTGATACATACCAAGGCCAGCATGGGGTTGACCGATGTGTTAGCCCAGTTACATTTGTTACCTGCATTGACTGCCACCATGAGACAACAACCCGCGTCGACGCAAACGTTGATGCAATCACTGCTTAGTGCTTGGACGCTCCCCACTTCCGGTCAGCAACAGGCACCCCGTTCAGACACCATTGCCCAATGGCTCGCGCAGCGCCCCGCCGATAAGTTGCTTACCACATTGCTCAAGCAATGGCTTTCGTCTCAGTCAGAGGGGGATAATATGACAGGTGCCTTAAGACTGATGGCCGAGCAAAGAGTCGCTGAGTCATCACGCCCCGGCGAGTGGCAATGGGTTTTACCCTTTTCTGATCCACAGCATCCGCCCGTTCGCGTCACAGCACGCAAACAAACCGGACAATCGGCGTCTCCCTCGGCGGATAGGGTGCAGTGGCAAGTTCGATTTTACCTTCCTGTCGGCCATCAGTTTGTCCGCGCAGATTTATCGCTATCAAAGGAAGAGAGGTCACTGACACTGACCGCACCGACCGCTAGGCTTAAACAACGGATTCATCAAACACTTGATTGGCTCAATGAACGGCTTACCCATCAAGCGATTGCCTTGGATATCGACATCAATGAAGACATCGACGAAACCGGGCCCGTGTCTGAGGGTGACGTGCCAGCCGCTGGCATTTCCATGAGGGTTTAACGATGAAAGATAAAAAACGCGCGGTCGCGCTTGGGTATGACGGCTACCATGCCCCCAAAGTCAAAGCGAAAGCCACTGATCAACTGGCGCTGGAGCTGATTGAGGCCTTGAGTGAGCAAGGTGCACTGATTCATCAAGATGCCCATTTGCTCGCCTGGCTAGAGCGACTGGATAAAGATGATGAGATCCCACCTGAACTCTATCGAGTGATTGCCGAGTTAATTGCTTACGCTTGGGTATTGGAGGGAAAGACCCCACCAGGTTGGCAGGGACACACACCGATAGATACGTTGGTGTAGGATAGCTTAGCGGTTAGCGCTGCTGGTTGGCAGCTTGTCGCTTACGCAGATTAAGCAGCAATTCAGCCTCTGCTTTGGGAAGATCACACTCTTGCATTAACTCGTCGACATCCGCACCCAAATCAACCATTTTACTGGCTCGACTATAGAGGCGGCTTTCCGAATCTTGCATTTCCAGCTCAACATGCTTTTCTAACAACTCATCCACACTGGCAGATAAATCGGCGAGCTTCTGCCCCATCCCCATGCTACCCGCCCGCAATTCATTGAATTGCTTCGCCAGGCTATCATGGCGTTGGCGCGCACTTTTGAGCACGGTTTCCATTGCTTGCAGTTTATTCTCTAGCCGCTGTCTGGCACGCTTTTCTGCGCGAAGGCACCATAAAGCAACGATGGCAAACACCACCGTCACAGCAACGGGCGACCACGTCAGCACAAGCTCCATCATTACAGCATGGCCATCTCATTCCACTCTTCGTCGGTCAACAGCTTGTTGAGATCAACCAAGATTAGCAGTTCGCCATTGCGGTTACTGACGCCTTGAATAAACTTAGCGCTTTCTTCTGTTCCCACACTTGGCGTGGTATCAATTTCCGATGTTTTTAGATACACCACTTCCGCGACGCTATCGACCATAATACCGATCACCTGCGTCTCAGCTTCGATCACTATCACGCGCGTGTTGTCAGTGACGTCGGCTGACGCCAAACCAAAACGCGAGCGCGTATCAATCACAGTGACGACATTGCCACGCAAGTTAATGATACCCAATACATAGTCAGGGGCGCCCGGAACGGGTGCAATTTCGGTGTAACGCAGCACTTCACGCACCTGCATCACATTAATGCCGTAGGTCTCTTCTTCAAGCTGAAAAGTAACCCACTGCAACACCTCGTCATTGACGCCTTCTTTTTGAATTTCAGCTACCTGAGACATTGATTTTCCTCTTTACGCGCTGTGTAACTAGTTATTACGCCATCGCCTTGGCGTCAATCCCCTGATTTAACATAGCAATAAATGCTTGAACATGGATCAGAGCACACATTTTTTCTTTGACCATGCCTGCGAGCCAAGGCCGCTTTCCCGCTTGTTTTCGCCAGCGAATCGCTTTACCACTGAGCGCTTGGGTACCGAGCAATTGATCACATGCCAGTCCCCACTTACTATCGCCCAGAATCACAATATAATTATAGTCGTCCCTGTGCTGATTATCTGCCAGTTTTTCTGGCATCACCCAGCGTGCTGTATCGACGACATCAAGCTGTTGTTGCTTTTCTGTCTGTAATCCTAGATACCAATCTGGTCGACCGATAAGACGGTTGCATTCGCCAAGCTGATGGATACCGCCCAATTCGGCCAAAGGCACCGCATAGGTTACCCCCATACTCTCGAAGAATAATACCTGAAACTCAGCCTCGGTTTCAGCATTTTCCCATTGAGTGGGGGGCAAATCGTCACCGGCTTGCGTGTCGGCTTCAGCCTCGTCGTGAATCTGCTCTGCTTGTACCGTCTCCTCAAAGGCCTCAGTATCAAGTTCGGGGACAGCTTGTTCTGCTTCTACCGCGACATCGACGTACGCTTCGGTCTCGGTCTCGGTCTCGGTCTCGGTAAGAGTTTCTACCTCTGGGACCGCCTCGTCTACCTCAACCTGCTCCTCAACATCCAGGCCCCAATCTGCCAGGGTATAGGTTTCAGTGGTTGGCTCCTGTGCTTGATCCACAACAGGATCAACAACCTGCTCGACCGTCTCTTGGCCTACGTCTTCTTGGGTCTGAGTGGCTGTTTTCGCTTCCAGCTCCGCCTCTTCATCCACTTTCAGTTGCGCAAGCAACCGCTCGACTTCCGCCAAGTCACGTTCCGGCTCAGCATACGCGACCGGCTCAGGTGTTTCCGCGTCCATAACAGGCTGTGGCTGCAGCTGCGGCGCCTGCTCATCAAGATACGATGCGGACGACACCTGCGGTTTATCGCGCTCAGGCTCGCCAAGCTGCTCGCTTGGTTGTGCCACTTCGCCTAAATCATCCAGCAGAGCCTCAAAGTAATCGTCGAGCGCTTGACCACTGGATAGGGCGTTATGCTTGTTCATCCTGCTCCAGTCGCTCCAAATAGGTTAATAGAGTTTTGTAGGCAAACACACCGCGGCAATTTTTCGCGTAGAATGACGCGGGCATATGCTTTAAGCTCGCATCCCGAAACTTGGTATCGATGGGCACGGCTGATGCCCAGACCTGGTCGCTATAGCGAATTTTAAGCTCCTGCAGCGTTTCCAACGATGCCCGCGTACGCTTGTCATACATGGTTGGAATGATAGTAAGATTAAAGTCAGCGCTACGAGACTTTTGCATGATCTGTAACGTGCGCATCATACGCTCTAACCCTTTCATCGCCAAAAACTCAGTCTGAACCGGGATCAGCACACGGTGGCTGGCCGCTAGGGCATTGACCATCATCACGCCTAAAATCGGTGGGCAGTCGATCAACACATAGTCATAATCATCGGCCAACGCATCCAGCGCTTTTTTCAATACCAGCCCCATGCCACCCCGGTTGCCCATTACACGGTCCAGGGTTGCCAGCGACATATGCGCTGGAATTAAGTCCATGTTTTCAAACTGCGTTTTGACGATAAGTGGCTGCACCGTCTCTTTATTGACGGTCTGTAATTGAAACAAATCAAATAAGCTAGCGGGTAACTGCTCTGAATCAAAGTTCAAATAGGTCGAGAGCGAGGCGTGTGGATCCGTATCCACCAGCAGGACACGTTTCTTACGCTCACTGATCAATCCTGCCAATGTCACCGTGGTGGTTGTCTTACCAACACCGCCCTTTTGGTTGGCGATACTCCAGACTATCAAGCCCCACTCCTTATTTTAAATTTAGCTCAACCAATATGCGTTCAGCGATCCTCTCCAGCGGTAAGTCTTCCGACGATATCCCCGCTTTCGCCACGGCTTGCGGCATGCCATAAACCACGCAGCTTTCCTCATCTTGCGCCCAGATAGTGGCACCGGCGCTTTTTAGCATCCGCGCCCCTTCTCGGCCATCCGCTCCCATCCCCGTTAACACCATGGACAAGACTTTATCGCCATATATTTTGGCGGCAGAGCCAAAGGTCACATCAACACAGGGTTTGTAATTCATTCGCTCGCCGCCATCTAAAATTTTTAGGCGTGCGGCCCCCGGCCTGCCATCAATCATCATCTGCATCCCACCTGGCGCCAAGTACGCGTGCCCGGGTTTGAGGGTGTCACCATCTTTCGCTTCAACGACCGTAATTTTGCTCAGCCCATTGAGGCGCTGTGCAAATGCCGATGTAAATGTCGCCGGCATGTGTTGAATCAAAATAATCGGCAGCGGAAAGTTAGCGGGCAATTTGGTGAGTACTTTTTGCAGCGCAACAGGCCCCCCAGTCGACGTGCCAATTGCCATCACTTGGTAACGTTTCCCTGTCGCGGTAAATCGCGCTGGCGCCTTGGACGACGAACTCGTCCCCACCGCGGGGCGTGACGCTGGGCGCGCGGGCGTACGTACACCGCCCGCTGGCGACGCTGTTTGCCCAGTACCGCTAGTGGACGCTGGACGTGTGGCGCGTCGAAGTACCGGCCGTTTACGCGCAATTTCGAGTACACGCTGTTGCAGTAAACTGGTCGCTTCTTCGCGGTTACGAGCAATATCCTCGAACTTTTTAGGAAGAAAATCGAGCGCGCCGGCCTCAAGCGCATCCAACGTGGCTTTCGCCCCGTCATGCGTCAGCGATGAAAACATTAGAATCGGTGTTGGCGTTTGCGCCATGATTTGACGCACCGCCGAGATACCATCGAGTACTGGCATCTCCACATCCATAGTGACTACATCTGGCTTCAGTTGCGCGGTTTTTTCTACAGCCTCTTTACCATTTACCGCGCTATCAATGACCTCCATTCTCGGATCGGCATTGATGATTTCACTCACGCGGCGACGGAAGAAGCTGGAGTCATCTACCACCAATACTTTTACTGCCATGGGCGTCCTTTTCTCAAATTAACCTGCGTAGTGTTTCAACAGGTTGGGCACATCCAGAATTAATGCAATATGGCCATCACTGGTGATGGTGGCCCCTGCCATTCCGGGTGTTCCTTGAAGTAGTTCGTCAAGCGGCTTGATGACCACTTCCTCTTGACCAAACAAGGTGTCTACTACAAACGCAATGCGTTGATGCGCGATTTGCACGATCACCACGTGGCCTTTGGTTTTATCGATATCGGTTGCGCTTCTGCACAGCCAATCTTGCAAGAAGAAAATCGGGATGGCTTTGTCTCGAACAATCAAGGTAAGCTGCCCATCCACCGTGTTGGTTTTGGACATGTCCAAGCTGATAATTTCACTGACATTCGACAGCGGGAAGGCAAACGGATTTTCACCAACGCCTACCATCAAGGTTGGCAATATCGCCAGCGTCAATGGCACCTTGATTTCCAGGACTGTCCCTCGACCTAACTCAGAGTCGATATTAATGGAACCGTTGAGCTTGGTGATGCCAGTTTTAACCACATCCATCCCCACACCCCGGCCAGAGATATCAGAGACTTCTGTCTTGGTCGAGAACCCGGGCGCAAAAATCAGGTTGTAGGCTTCATTATTCGTGAGGCGTGCCGCCGCTTCTGCATCAAGTACACCGCGCTCAACCGCGATGCTCTTTAACTTCTCAGCATCCATGCCTCCCCCATCATCAGCGATGGTGAGGAGAATATGGTCCCCTTCCTGCGACGCTTTTAGGGTGATAGTACCGACTCGAGGTTTGCCCGCTTTCTCGCGTTCATCAGGCATTTCAATACCGTGATCCACCGAGTTACGTACTAAGTGGACCATAGGATCCGCTAGGGCCTCGACCAGGTTTTTATCTAGATCGGTTTCTTCGCCCTGCATTTCCAAGACAATTTCTTTTTTCAAGCTACGCGATAAATCACGCACCACTCGGGGAAAGCGGCCAAATACTTTTTTGATTGGCTGCATACGCGTTTTCATCACCGCGCCTTGCAAGTCGGCGGTGACCACGTCTAAGTTGGTGACCGCTTTGGCCATACTTTCATCGTTACTGCTTTGGCCCAGACTCACTAAGCGGTTACGCACCAACACCAATTCACCGACCATATTCATAATGCCGTCAAGCGTGGAGGTATTGACTCGCACGGTTTGCTCTTGCTGAGGCGCGGCTGGTGGCTTTTTCTCTGGCGCTTTTTCTGCCGCCGCAGGGGCTTTGCCGCCCGCGCCTGCACTTTTCGGTGTGCTTTCTTTGGCTGGTTCTGGCTTGCTCGCTTTTTTAGCTGGGGCGGCAGGTTCAGGTTTAGGCTCAGGCTTAGCTTGCGCATCTACCTTGTCGGCATCCGCTTTCGCTTTATCCGCTTCAGCGGCGGGCCCTTTGCCTTTACCATGCAAATCATCCAAGAGCTTTTCGAACTCGTCATCATCAATCAGCTCATCACTACCTGACTGTGAGGCCGACGTTGACGCATCAGACGCCGCGGGGGCCGATTCCTCTCCCTCACTTGGCGAGGCAGCAGGCCCTTTACCTGCACCGTGCAAGTCATCTAGCAGCTTTTCGAACTCATCGTCGGTAATATCGCCGCTGTCAGCCTCGGTACTTTCTACCACTTCAGGCTTTTCTGATGATTGGGTGTCAGACGCTGTGGGGGCTTTTCCCTCACCATGGAGCTGATCGAGCAGTTTGTCGAATTCATCTTGGGTGATCTCATCCACGGAGTCGCCACTGATCGCACCGTCATCCTGACTCGCTGCGTCACTGGCGGGCGTCTCAGGTTCTGGCTCGGGATCGGGTTCAGGGGCCGGTTCTGGCTCAGGATCGGGTTCAGGGGCTGACGCTTCTGCCGCCGCTTCATCTTCACTGGCAGGCTTGGCATAGCGGTGAAGAGCTTCGAGCAAGGCGCCATCGGCTGGCACAGGCTCTTCGCGGTTTTGTACCGCAGCGAATTGATCATTCACGGTATCCAGTGCCTGCAAAATGGTATCCATCACATCCGATGTCAACTCACGTCCGTGATTACGCAAGTTATCAAAGACGTTTTCAGCACCGTGGCACGTATCGACCAACGCATTTAAGCCAAGAAAGCCCGCGCCACCTTTTACGGTGTGGAAGCCGCGAAAAATACTATTTAGTAAGTCTGCGTCATCAGGGGCACGCTCCAAATCGACCAGCTGCTCAGACATCTGCTCGAGGATCTCTCCCGCTTCAATCAAAAAGTCCTGAAGGATTTCTTCATCCATCTCAAAGCTCATAGCGCACCTCTAAAAACCCAAACTCGATAATAAATCGTCAACATCATCTTGGCTGTGAACCACGTCATCGCGCTCTTCAGGGTGAATCACAGGACCCTCAGGGGCTGACTTATCGGTGGTATCATCTACTTTTTTCGCCGATGCTGCGTCAATCGCAGCGCTCTCCATGCCAAAGGCCGTCAGTATTTCAACCAGCTGTTGCTCAACTTCTTGCACCAATTCAATCACGCGCCGAATCACTTGGCCGGTTAAGTCTTGAAAATCTTGTGCCATGAGGATTTCAGTCAGGTGCGCGTGCAATTCCGTCGCGCCCCCTTCTACTTGGGTCAATAGTTCGTCAATGTTGTGGCACAATGACTTGAACTCATCCAAGGCAATCTCACCGCACATCAGGCTGTTCCAGTTGGGGCGAACGGCTTGCAAGTTGTCTTGTAGCTCGCTCGCGATTGGCATGGTTCGTTCAACCGAATCCATGGTTTTGTTGGCGGCCAATTCGGTTTTCTGCATGACATACGTGAGCCTGTCGCGAGCGTCAGGGATATCCACGTTGGCCAAATCACTCACTCTTGGATCCAAACGAAAGTCAGTAATCGAGTCATGTAATTGGCGGGTGAGCTTTCCCACTTCATTAAACAGTGGGTCACGCGCTTCTTTCGCTATCTCGGTAAGAAGCGTATTAGCGTTATCTTGCTCTCCGTTTTCAAGATACGCGACCAATTGTTTCGCTTGGTCCAGATTGATCATGGCGGTTCCTTCTTACTGTGCGCTTACTGTTTACATACGCTCGAAAATTTTGTCGAGCTTCTCTTTCAACGTAGCGGCAGTAAAAGGTTTAACAATGTAACCATTCACCCCTGCTTGCGCGGCTTCTACAATCTGCTCGCGCTTCGCCTCAGCGGTGATCATCAATACAGGCAGGTGCTTAAGATCGCCGTCTTTACGGATTTCTTTAAGCAAATCGATCCCCTGCATACCAGGCATATTCCAATCGGTCACGACAAAATCAATACCGCCTTTTTTGAGGATTGGCAGCGCGGTTAAGCCGTCATCCGCTTCAACGGTATTGTTGAAACCTAAGTCACGAAGAAGATTCTTTACGATACGGCGCATTGTTGAAAAATCATCAACAACGAGAATTTTCATGTTTTTATCCAAGGTTGCCTCCGGTGAGGTCTCGTTTTATTGTCGAAACAGTTACTTACTCACTATGCCAAGCGGATAGCTTAGCTCTCAAACGTTGCGTAGCCTGACTTTGAATCTGACAGACCCGGGATTCGCTGACCCCTATCACTGCGCCTATCTCTTTGAGGTTTAATTCCTCATCATAATAAAGAGATAGCACTAGTGCCTCTCTTTCAGGAAGACTTTTGATCGCCGCCGCTAATGCAGCTTTGAAACTGTCTTCCGCAACACCCTGAAAGGGAGTGTTGTCGTTACGATGGCTCTCTGTTGTGAATGCATCTTCAGAGACGCCCAGATCATCCATCCCGATCAAACGCCCACAGTTTACATCGTTAAGCGCCTGATGATACTGCTCTAAGCTCATATCAAGCTTTTCAGCCACCTCCACGTCGGTTGGATCCCGACCTAACGCTTTTTCTAGTGATGCGATGGCATCACTGATTGAACGACTCGCCTTGTGGACAGACCGTGGCACCCAGTCACCGCGGCGCATATCATCCAGCATAGCACCGCGAATTCGAATACCGGCATAAGTTTCAAAACTCGCCCCTTTAGAAGGGTCATAATTTTGCTGTGCCTCAAGGAGGCCGACCATACCAGCTTGGATCAAATCTTCTACTTGAACACTCGGTGGCAAGCGCCCCATCAAGTGATGCGCGATGCGCTTGACCAAACTCGAATAACGCTCAAGTACCGCTTGGCGATCTGCCCCTGTGCGGCTATACGTGAGCGCTCTATTCACGAATTAACTCTCCTGCGTCATCATTTTTGATCAGCAACCGCTCAACAAAAAACTCCAGATGGCCTCCCGGATTTCGCGGCACCGGCCAAGTCAGCGCTTTGTTCGCCAACGCACTCATCGCCAATGATGCGGGCGAGCGAGGAAATGCGTCAATGACAACTTTTTGTTTTCTCACTGCTTGCCTCACCCTTTCGTCAACGGGAACACATGCTACTAATTCTAGATTAGCATTGAGAAATCTTTCAGTGACTCGCGTTAATTTTGTGAACAAGTCTCGTCCTTCACGGTAGCTTCTGACCATATTTGCAACAACTTTAAAGCGTGTCACACCATGTTCACGGCTGAGTACTTTAATCAATGCATACGCATCAGTAATTGATGTAGGTTCATCACAGACCACAATGACGACATCTTGTGCGGCGCGCGAAAAGCTCAGTACCATGTCTGAAATCCCCGCGGCAGTATCCACTAAGAGTACATCAACCTCTTCTTCGAGTGTACCAAAAGCGCGAATTAAACCAGCATGTTGTGCCGGTGTTAGCTCTGTCATACCTTGAAGACCAGACGATGCAGGCACGATTTTCATACCGTGCGGACCTTCGAGAATGATATCTTTCAGATCACAGACGCCTTGAAGCACATGAGACAGATTCTTACCCGCTCTTAGGCCAAGTAACACATCCACATTGGCGAGACCAAGGTCGGCATCTAGCACCATGACCTTTTTACCTTGGCGGGCCATAGACGCGGCCATTCCCAGTGTGACATTGGTTTTCCCTACGCCACCTTTTCCCCCGGTTACGGTAATAACCTTGGTGCGTGACGGATTGGTTAAACGGCGCAGGCCGCTTGCTTGATCTTGCATGCTTGTCTCAATCATAAAAGTCCGCCCCATTCGACTCTGGGACATCACTGTTCCAGAAGTGACTGTGCTGATCCGCACCTGATTCCAACATGTCGCTGGCTTTTGCAACCAGGAACTGTCCCGTGGCTTGGCGGATATCTTCTGGCACACGTTGCCCGTCGGCTAAATAGGCCACAGGCAGGGCATTTTCGATGGTGACACACAACAGTTCACCGAGGCTGAGCGATTCATCGAGTTTGGTCAGAACACATCCCGATAACGGGATACGGCGAAAATGTTCAATGGTTTCTTGTAAAACGCGGCGTTGTGACGTCGCCGGTAACACCAGCAGGCTACGGATATGGGAGCCACTGTTTTGCATCAGGGTATCGAGCTGTTCCGACAAGCGAAGATCACGCTGCCCCATTCCAGCGGTATCTAGCAATATCAAGCGTCTATGACGCAGCTGATAAAGGATGTCGGCAAGTTCATCAGCATCTTTAGCCACTTTAACAGGACAGCCAAGGATACGGCCGTATGTGGCTAACTGCTCATGGGCACCGATACGGAATGTGTCTGTGGTCACCAAGGCAATATCTTCAGGGCCAAACTCCATCGCGGCTCGCGCCGCCAGCTTGGCAATCGTGGTGGTTTTTCCTACCCCAGTCGGACCCAGCAGTGCAATCACCCCGCCAGTTTCTAGCATATTCTCATCAACCGTGATCACCTGATCCGCCACTAGGTCAAGGAGCGCTTGCCACGCCTCATTCGGTGGTGTCTCTTCTGGAATATAACAGGCCAATTGATCCGCTAGCTCGGACGAGAGTCCCATGCGCTCTAGGCGTTTGATGAGCATGGCGCGCAGCGGCTCTCGCCGCTCTACCTCTTGCCACATCAGCCCCGACAATTGATGCTCTAACAGGCTTCTAATGGAGGCCATTTCTTGACGCATTGCATCAATTTCTTGATGCGAAGCCTGAGATTGACGCCCCTCAAACCGAGAGGGATCAAGCTTCGGTTTTGGTGGAGAAGCGGCCCCGCCATTGGGTTTGGTGGTGGTATTTTGCCAGTCCGAGCGGTTGTTGCTTTTTAGCTGGCGACGCGGCTCATAACCGCGCCCTAGCGCGGCTGGCCGATCGTCAGCCCCTGATGGCGATGAGCGCCGTGCTGGCTGCTTTTGTTGACGTTGTAGCAAGGCGCTCAGCGAGTCAGCTTCTGTTTCTAGTTCGGCTGGCTGAGATTGTTCACGGTACTCGTCCAGCATCGCGGAAAAGCGAGGTGGGCGCTTAGTATGACTGTTTTGACGACTACCTGCCTGTTGCCGTTGACGCAGTTGCACTTGATCATCCGCCAGTTGGCGGTGCGCCTGAGAATAAGCCTGAGCAGATTGTTGCTGCGCGTTTGGGGCGGGCTTATCAGGCATTGGCTCTGTATCCGCATCAACCGCCGCGACAATTTCTACGCCGCCAGTCACTTTTTTGTTAGACATGATCACCGCATCAGCGCCAAGTTCTTCTTTCACTTGGCTTAATGCTGCTCTCATATCCTTTGCAAAAAAACGTTTTATTTTCAAAGCACTGCCCTACTCATAAACGATGTTAATTGTTGCCAACCGCATTGACGATACGAATTTGTTTTTCATCAGGCACTTCTTGATAAGACAAGACGCGTAGCGTCGGTATTGTGTTTTTGACAAATTTCGCCAATGTCGCTCTTAGCACGCCAGACGTTAGCAATACCGCCGGCTCGCCTTGCAACTCTTGCTGCTGTGTCGCGTCAGCCAATGAGGATTGCAATCGCTCAGCCAAACCCGGCTCAATCCCGGTCGACTCGCCACCCGATGCCTGCATGGTTTTATGCAACATCTGTTCCAGTTCAGGAACAAGGGTGATCACTGGCAGTTCAGGGGCGCTGCCATTGATTTCTTGAACGATCAGACGACGCAGTGCAATCCTGACCGCAGCGGTTAAAATGTCAGGATCTTGACTCTTGCCGGTGTACTCGGCCATGGTTTGCACGATGGTGCGAATATCACGGATAGGGATCGCTTCACTGAGCAGGTTCTGCAGCACTTTGACTAACACACTGAGCGGGATTTGATCCGGGATCAGTCCTTCAACCAAGCGCGGTACCTGCTTACCTAACATATCCACCAAGTTTTGCGCTTCCTCGTGACCCAATAAACGCTCGGCGTTGTTAGTCAGCATCTGGCTAAGGTGAGTGGCCAACACAGTGGCAGCGTCGACCACGGTATAACCGAGTGCTTGCGCATGCTCCCGTTGGCTAGGCTCAATCCAAACCGCCTCAAGGCCGAAAGCCGGATCTTGGGTGGGCTCACCGTCAATAGGACCGAACACTTGCCCAGGGTTAATGGCAAGTTCATGTTGAGGATGGACGTCGGCTTCTCCAACCGCGACCCCCATTAAGGTGATACGATAGTTATGGGGTGGCAGCTCAAGGTTGTCGCGAATGTGTACGGGTGGGATCAAAAAACCAAAATCTTGCGACAGTTTTTTGCGTACACCTTTGACTCGGTCGAGCAGCTCGCCGCCCTGATCACGATCGACCATGGCAATCAGACGATATCCTACCTCTAGCCCGATAACATCCACCGGCTGCACATCGTCCCACGATAGCTCTTTCGGCGTGGCGGGGGCGGCCTCAGGAAGATCGGTTTGCTCCGGTGCTTGCTGCGCTTTTTGATATTGTTTGTATTTCCAGTACGCTAGGCCACCACAAATCACTGCCAGCAGTAAGAAAGGCAAGTGCGGCATGCCCGGCACCAACCCCATCACCGTCAAAATACCGGTGGCAATCATCAACGCACGCGGATTATCAAACAGCTGGAACACCACCTGCTGTCCCATGTCTTCTTCGGTGTTTTGTCGCGTCACCATAATGGCGGCGCCTATCGACAGCAGCAACGACGGTATTTGTGCAACCAGACCATCACCAATGGTCAATAAGGTATAGACTTCTAGTGCTTCGGAAAACCCTAAGTCATGCTGCCCCATCCCGATCGACAAACCACCCACAATGTTGATGAAAAGGATCAAAATACCGGCGATGGCATCGCCTTTGACGAATTTAGACGCACCATCCATCGAGCCGTAGAAATCCGCTTCTTGCGTGACTTCTTGGCGTCGTGACCGGGCTTGCTCTTGGTCGATGAGCCCCGCGTTTAAGTCGGCATCAATCGCCATTTGTTTACCTGGCAATGCATCCAAGGTAAAACGCGCGGTCACCTCTGAAATCCGGCCCGCACCTTTAGTGACAACCATGAAGTTAATGATCATCAAGATAAGAAAGACCACCAAACCCACGGCATAGTTACCGCCAATGACCACCGAGCCAAAAGCACCAATCACTTGGCCTGCTGCATCCGAGCCCTCGTGCCCATAAAGCAAAACCACACGCGTGGAAGCAACGTTAAGAGCCAGCCGCATTAACGTTGCGATCAGCAGCACCGCCGGGAAAGCCGCAAATTCAAGTGGACGCCGTGTATAAATGGTAACCAGTAGTACCACCAGCGATAATGCAATGTTAAACGAGAACATTAAATCGAGCAGCATGGGCGGGACAGGAAGCACCACCATCGCTAAGGTCGCTAATACCAGTGCTGGCGCACCGATAGCCGGCATCGCTCCTAACCTGTGGTAAGGCACTTTGTCAGAAAATGGCAATCGCCAGTTGGCTTTTAACATGTTAAGCGTTCAAATCCATGATTGGTGAACGCGGGCCTGGTGCCGCGTATACTCAAAACGGGAATGCAGAGAAAGCAAGTTTTACGCCAAAAAAAGCCCGTAAAGTGTCAGCATTTTGGCACTGCGCTGACATTGTCGTGCTCGGCGACGCTTAGTCATGCTGTAAATCGGTAGGGATAGGTAAATAAGCGTCATCAGGACGTGTGGGCCGTCGACCTCGTCCTTTTTTGTATTGCTTTAACTGGAAGACATACGCAAGAACCTGAGCGACGGCGGTAAACAAGCCGTCAGGGATCTGTTGCTCAAGCTCCGTGCTAAAATACAATGCCCGCGCCAGCGGGGGAGCAGGAACGATGACAATATCATATTCAGCGGCAATTTCTCGTATTTTCAATGCGGTAAAGTCCGATCCTTTGGCGATCACCACGGGCGCGCTATCCATATCACTGTTGTAGCGCAACGCCACGGAATAATGTTCAGGGTTAGTGACCACCACATCCGCTTGGGGCACGTCAGCCATCATTCGGCGCTGGGCCATTTCCCGCTGCAACATGCGAATTCGCCCTTTCACTTCTGGGCTACCCTCGGTTTCTTTATGCTCGTCTTTGACCTCCTGTTTGGTCATTTTGAGCTGCTCATTGTGTTGCCAAATTTGAAATGGCACATCAATGACTACCACAACCAACAGGGAGCAGCACACCAACAGAACGAAGTTAAGTAATATATCGAGCGCGTGATAGAGGTTGCTGGGGAAGGTATCAATGGTCAGCTCGAAGAAGTCCTCTAGGTTGATATAAACCAAGTATGCGGCCACACCCGCCACCAACAACACTTTGAGAATCGACTTTAATAATTCGACTAATCCCTGGGTACCAAACATGCGTTTAAAGCCAGACAGCGGACTCATTTTCGACAGTTTAGGCCGTGCAGCCTCCCACGAGAAACTCACCCCACCGAGCCCGGCCGCCCCTACGAGGCCGGAGATAAAGAGCACAATCAAGATCAGCCCAAGTGGCAGAATCAAATGCTGTAGCTCACCGACTACCACCAGCATCAGCTCTGAGCTGTCAAAGATCTCGGCGCGTGACAAAGAGAATAGGCGCGTCATTAATGCCATCAAGGCTTCGCCCAGCGCTTGTCCGAACCACATCAAACTGATGGCACCAACGACCAATACGGAAACCGAAGCCAGTTCTCTTGAGCGCGGTACTTGGCCCTTTTCCCGCGCCTGCTCCTGCCTTCGGGGTGTGGCGTCTTCTGTTCTTTCCTGACCTTCGCTCTCTGCCATGCCTCTACTCGCAATTAATTCGAATTAGCGAACAAACTTGGTTTAACCCTGTTTCCCAATGATTGTTGTAGTGCGTCAACATACCGAACAGCAGATACCAGCTGATCAGCAGCCCCATCAACAATGCAAAAGCGAAGCCAAGA
Organism: Salinivibrio sp. HTSP; assembly: GCF_003390965.1. Classification (NCBI taxonomy): domain Bacteria; kingdom Pseudomonadati; phylum Pseudomonadota; class Gammaproteobacteria; order Vibrionales; family Vibrionaceae; genus Salinivibrio; species Salinivibrio sp. HTSP. Next base: position 61,075 of record NZ_PXUD01000002.1, on the reverse strand, counting down.
GAGAAAATATTCAACTGCGGCGCGGCGCGCGTCATCACACCAAATGACAAGTTGACCACCAGCAAGGCGATAACGCCTGCTAGGGAAATACTGAGGGCAACTTTAAACATGATCCCGAACCACTGCGCCAAACTGCGGTAGTCGGCAGCACCAATCATCTCGCCAATCGGTAAGGTATCAAAGCTCATCACCACTAGGTTAAGCATTTTTAAATGCCCATCCGTGGCGAGAAACAACATCACCGCCAAAAATAAGTAAAACTGCCCCAGCAAGGGGGTATTCTGGCCATTGGCCGGATCGACCATGGACGCAAAACCCAAGCTCGATTGCATCCCCAAAATTTGTCCCAACACCACAAAGGTTTGCGTAATAAATTGGGTGACCATCCCCATCGCCACACCAATGACCACTTGCTGCGCAAGCACGGTAAAACCGGCGAAGGAGACCAGCTCGATATTCTCGGGGACGGCCGGTAACGCGGGCATCACCGCGAAGGTAATCGCCAGTGACAGGTAGAGACGGATCCTCACTGGCACAAATCGCGCGCCAAAGAAAGTCATCGCCATCATCATCGAAGAGATACGGGTAAAGGGCCAAAAGTAGTTAGCCATCCAAGACAGGATCACTGAGGCTGGATATTCCATGGCTTGCCTCGTCAGTAAAGGATGTTGGGGATGTGATCAATCAAGCGATAGAAATACTCCATCAACATCCGCGTCATCCAGTGGCCAAAGAACATTAAGGCAATAAAGGTGGCGATCAAACGTGGCAAAAAGCTCAATGTTTGCTCGTTAATTGAGGTCGCGGCTTGAAAGATGGCCACGATAAGACCCACCAACAAGCCGGGTATTACAATGGCTGAAACCAGTAGCAACACCAGATAGAGCGCATCTTGGAAAAGCTCGACAAACGCTTCTGGGGCCATCGCTGCCTCCTTTAGCCGAAACTGGCTGCCAAGGTGGAGAGGATAAGATTCCACCCATCAACCAAGACAAAAAGCATTAACTTGAAGGGTAACGACACTATCATGGGCGATAGCATCATCATACCCATCGCCATCAAGACTGATGCCACCACCAAGTCAATCACCAAAAATGGCAAGAACAACATAAAGCCAATTTGGAACGCGGTTTTCAGCTCTGACGTTACAAACGCAGGGATCAGCACCGTCATCGGCACTTGCTCAGGCTCATCCACTTGCGCCCCCGACATATTGACGAAGGTTTCCAAATCTTTCACTCGCGTTTGCCGAAGCATAAACTCACGCAGCGGCACTTGTACCCGATCAAACGCTTCTCGCGCAGTGACTTGTTCATTGATATAGGGCTGAATCGCTTCTGTATTCATTCGGTCAATCACCGGTGACATGATAAACAAGGTCAAAAACATCGCGATGCCAATAATCACTTGGTTAGATGGCGTTTGCTGTAACCCCATGGCTTGACGCAAAATCGCCATCACCACCACAATCCGGGTAAACGACGTCATTAAAATGACAACCGCTGGCAAAAAGCCCAACGCGGTCATGATTGCCAGAATTTGTAACGTGACCGAGTAGTCTTCACTGCCATCCGGGTTGACACGCATGGTCACCGCCGGGATCCCACCGCCCGTATTACGGCCCACTTCTAAACGTGCCGCTTCACCGCTTTCGCTAATCGATTCGGTGGTGATGCTTTCTTGTGCTGGCGTCGCTTCTTGTTCGGCAACAGCAAACGGCGTAAATAAGGTGGCTGCCACCCACACCCAAGCGGCCAATAACATTCGTATCGTCATTTTCGATTCAACAGTTGGCTTAGCTGATTGGCAAAGCGAGAAGACTTATCTGACCCTGACGTCGCAGTTGGAATGGGGTTATCCAGTGTTTTTAACACGTTCACGCTGTTTGCTGTCACGCCGACAACCAACTGTTCACCGTGGATATCAACCACCAAAATGCGCTCCTTTTGACCCACAGCCAATTGGCTAACGATCGTGATGCCATCACTTTGCTGTGCCAGCCCTGGCACTTTTAACCGTCGCAGCAACCAGGCCAGAGCAAAGATAAGCCCTAGCACTAATCCTAGCGACAACAGCATTGTCACTATACTGACCTCGGGCGCCGCCGCCCAAACAGGCATGGGCGCCAGGAGTAGACCCCAAATGCGTCGGTTCACCGTTATCCCTATCGTAGTTTCTTAATCCGCTCAGTTTGGCTAATCACATCTGTGAGGCGGATACCAAACTTGTCGTTTACGACCACCACTTCGCCATGAGCAATCAAGGTGCCGTTCACCAGCACATCGAGCGACTCCCCAGCTAACCTATCTAACTCCACCACCGAGCCTTGGTTGAGCTGAAGCAAGTTACGGATGTTAATTTGCGTATGCCCCACTTCCATGGAAATGGTCACTGGAATATCGAGGATCGCGTCCAGTTTCCGCTGTTCATCCGCCCCCATTTTTTGCTCGCTGTCATCAGTGAGCTCTTCAAGTGGGGCCGCTTGCACATCATCTGAGCCCTCGGCGTCAGATTGCTCAGCCAGGGCTGCAGCCCAATCATCGTCTACATCATTTTGATCCATGACGTCTCACCCTTGTTTACTGGTTCTGATCACTGAGCATTACCTTGTTTATCATCGATGGGTAGATCTTCCTCGAGATCATCGAGTAGCTCAGGTTTATCCTGTAACAACGAAATATCCGATTTCGCCATTTCAGGACGCTTAAGTTTTTCTACAATTTTAAGTGCCAACTTATCGTTAGATTGCCCCATCTTCGCGCGATAGGTGGGCAAGTCTTCGACGAACACGGTGCACGCATCCGGCATATCCACCGGAATCACATCCCCTTTTTGCAGCTCCATTAAGTCGCGCAACGATAAGGTGACATCCAATAGCTTGGCACTCAATTCAACATTGACATCCAAGATCTCATCCCGTAGCGCTTTACTCCAGCGCACATCGGTATCCATCTTGTCACTTTGTACCCCGGCATCGAGCAGCTCGCGAATCGGCTCTAGCATCGAATAAGGCATGACCATGTGAATATCGCCGCCACCACCATCAAGCTCAATGTGGAATGAACTCACCACAATCACTTCTGAGGGGCTGACAATGTTGGCCATCGCCGGGTTTACTTCTGAGTCTAAATACTCAAAAGCGACTTCCATCACGGGCGCCCAGGCGTCTTTGTAATCCTCAAACATCAACTTAAGCAGCATCTGGATCACACGTCGCTCGGTTGGCGTAAACTCTCGCCCTTCAATACGCGCATGAAAGCGCCCATCACCACCAAAAAAGTTTTCTACCAAAATGAACACCAGACGGGCTTCCATGGTGATCAAGCTGGTGCCTTTTAACGGGCGAAAACGCACCATATTCAAACTGGTCGGCACGTACAAGGTATTTTGATACTCGCCAAACTTCATCATCTGCACGCCGTTAATTGACACTTCGGCAGTTTTACGCAGCATGTTAAACAAGCTAATGCGCATATGGCGGGCAAAACGCTCATTAATAAGCTCGAGCGTCGGCATCCGCCCACGTACAATTCTGTCTTGTGACGAGAAGTCAAAGGAAACGGCCCCCTCTTGATCGGCTTCGGGCTCGTTGTCTTCCTCTTCAACGTCATCAACACCGTGAAGCAGCGCATCAATTTCGTCTTGGCTGAGTAAGTCAGTCACGTCATCACCTATTGCATCACAAATCCAGTGAAGAGCACACGCTCCACCACCGGCTCGCCCGTTACTTTGATTAAGGCCGCGCGCACATTCTCTGCCGATTGGCGGCGAATTTCGAGCTGCCCCTGCGGTGTACGCAGTTGCTCGACCGTTGCCGCACCAAACGTATTAAGAAGCGCGTGCTCAATCAGCGGCAAGTTTTCTTTGGCCAAGGCTTCCATTTCACTGCCACGCACTAACAACTGGGTATTGACTTGCACCAATCGCTGCTGCTCATCCCCAGTGACATTAAAGACAAACGGTTTAGGCAAGGTGACATAAATCGCGGGCAGGGCATTGTTTTGTTCCTCGAGGACAATGTCTTCTTGGCTGCCGTCATCACCGGACAGGAAAAAGAACGCCGCACCACCGGCCGCCGCGAGCAATACAACGGCGGCGACAATGATAATAATCAGCTTTTTTTTGCTCCCGCCTTGTTCTGGGGTTGCGTTATCATCTGCCATGGCTGTGCTTGCTCCTTGTTATCTAAGCGTAGTAATCGACGGCCCGATCACTGTGTGAGACGTTCAGCGTCTGCCCGGTTAGCATGGTATCATCACTATCATCCGGCCCTGAGGTACCGAGTGATGCGCCACCGGCATGACCGTCGCCGGTACCGGCACCATGCTGGCCTGAGGCCATCTGTTGTGCACCACTCTCTTGTTGTTGAACCGATCCTTGGGCTAACTGTAGCCCTTGTTGCTGCAACATATCACGCAGTCTTGGCATCGCTTGCTCGACCGCATCACGCGCTTGCTGGTTGGCAACCGTTATATGCACGGAAGCTTGGTCGTTGTTGATCCCCAGCTTAATTTGCATGCGCCCAAGCTCGGGTGGATCGAGACGAATATCCACTTGCTTCAGGTTTTTAGACAACATGACATTGATTCGCTCGGTCAATGCCACACCCGCTTCGCTAGGCGTTTGCCCTAAAGGTAACGGGGCCTGCGCACTTTGAGCGACCTGGATATCTTGTCGTGCTGTCGCCGCGTTCGCGGTCGGTGTGCCTAGACTGCTTGCCAGCTGCTGGGCCAAGTTTTCGCCTCGTGAGGCACCTTCCGCTGCGCTTGCTGCGTTGCCTGCCGCCAAGGCTGCGTCAGTTTGAACCGCCTGCTCTGCCATCGCTTTTAACGCCGCTTTACTCAGACCATCTGACTGACTGTGTTGCCCTGCCAGCAGCGAAGCGGCATTCGGGTTACCTGCTGCGCCAGCTTTTACGTCAGGGTTTGCCATATTCTGTTGTTGGCCCGACGCCTGTCGCAGCTTATCAGCCAATTCATTCGTTTTCGTCGTCGCCCCTTCTTTGGCTAACCAATCTTTAAGCGCAGACTCTTTATTGGCTGACGCAGCATCGCCTAAGGCAGGCTCACCGGGCGCCACCTTAGCGGCGGCAGCCCCATGTTGACTCTCCTGCTGCGCCTTCATCGCCGCCCACTTTATCACCGGCCCATCCGCTGGGAGAGATTGCCCCCCTTTAGCCGCCTCACCATTGCTATCAAGCGCAATTTGGCGTCCAGCACCTTGTTCCAAGGCACCTGTGCCACGATCTTGCGTGGCTTTAACCTGAGCGACTAATACGGCGAGTTGTTCGGGCGATAACTGTGCCAATACCTCCTCCGCAGACACCTCATCCGGCAACGCTTTAGAAAGCTCCGCAAGCAGTGCTTGTTTGTCTACTTCACCCTCTTGAATCTGGCGGTCTACTCGCGCGTTACTGTCAGTGTCGCTTATCGGTAATACATCGGCAGACGATGCCATAGTCTCGTCATCGGCAGATAATGCCAAGGCGTCGCTATCGGCAGATAATGCCAGGGCGTCGTCATCGGCAGGCAAGGTTTTGCCAGTTAACATTTCAGCGGCTTGGTTCAACCGCATTAATAAGGATTGGCTTTCTTCCATTGCCGTCATATCGGCAATTTTTTCCATCTCAGCCTCGCTGAAAATACCGTCAGCCAACATGGCCTCCGCATCAATGGCTTGACCATCAACGAGTAAGGTTTTTCCATCACGAGTCAGCTTGATCGCCCCCGCTTGTCCTTCACTTCCATCGAGGGATTGATGCAAGGCGGACAAAAAGCCGGCACTTTTCTCTCCTTTCACCTCGCTGGACGCGCCTTCACTCGGCGCAGACAGGGTCTTACTCGAAACATTGGAAAGTGTCAGCATTGACTGCGTCATAAGTGTCTCATCATTACCTATGGTTACCTATGCGCCAACTTGGCATCAACTGGCGCGTCGGTAATGAGAAAGCAATTATCGCGCCATTTTACTATGAAGAGAAGGGTGAGGGGCGTCGACGTGCGATAATTGCTGCCATTTCATCCATTTGCCGTTGTTCTTGATAGCGAGCACGCTCTGCTTCCTCTCGTTCTCGTTTTTCTATCAGCCATTCTAATGATTGCCGGTGCTGGCGAGTTTGTTGCCATGTCTGACGGCATTGCGCTAAATGATCTTTAAATTGATGCTCTGCATCTCTTTGTTTTGCCAATGTTTCATCAAGCTGAACAATGAATTTATTCAAATGACCAAAAGCACTGGCCGATAGCCCTGACTGACCACGATCAGACATCTGACGGCAATACTCGAGCCGGTACTGTTCGATTTGCTCCAACTGGCGATAGTAATCATCAAGTGATTGCTGAGCCGCGCTCACACTAAGCTGGGCCTGCTTTTCATCCTCTTGAGCTTTTTCTAACAGCAACTGAAGCGCGTGATCGGCCATCGGTTACCCCTGCAAGGTTGAGCGCAACATATTGACACACATATCAAAAGGAACCACTTCTTTGATCCCTTGCTGCAAATAATCGTCGAGTTTGGGCTTCAAGCTAAACGCCTGATCAACCGCCGCATCACTGCCCGGTTTATAAGCGCCTATCGAGACCAGATCTTGGTTTTTTCGGCACACGGACAACACTTGCCGCACTGCTTTCGACATCAGAATTTGCTCATCGCTAGTAATATTGGGCATCACTCGACTGACCGAACGCTCAACATCAATCGCCGGGTAATGACCGCTATCCGCTAACTCGCGCGATAGCACAATATGACCATCGAGTATCGCTCGTGCTGCATCGGCAATAGGGTCTTGTAAATCATCCCCTTCGGTCAGCACGGTAAAAAAGGCAGTGATCGACCCCTGCCCAACGGCACCGTTCCCCGCGCGCTCAACCAGTGAGGGTAAGCGCGCAAACACCGAGGGCGGATACCCTTTGGTCGCCGGTGGCTCGCCCACCGACAACGCAATTTCGCGCTGAGCCTGCGCAAACCGCGTTAACGAGTCCATCAATAAGAGAACATCAAGACCGAGGTCGCGGAAATATTCGGCAATGGTTAACGCCGTTTGACAGCCTTTAAGCCTCACCAAGGGTGATGAGTCAGCTGGCGCAGCGACAACCACCGCCCGTGCACGGCCTTCTTCTCCGAGGATATCATCGATAAACTCTTTCACTTCTCGGCCACGCTCACCAATCAATCCGACGACCACCACTTGCGCAGTGGTACCGCGTGTCATCATCCCCAAGGTGACAGATTTACCCACCCCAGAGCCAGCAAACAAGCCGATGCGCTGGCCTTTCCCCACCGTCAATAGACCATTGATCGACTTGATGCCAACATCGAGCGGTTCACGGATCGGTTGCCGTGATAAGGGATTGATCGGTATACCCTCTAGGCTTGCTTGCTTATCCGTATAGATATCGCCCTTACCATCCAGTGGATTGCCCATACCATCGATAACGCGCCCCAACAGCTCCATCCCCACCGAGAGTTGACTGCGTTCAGACAAGGGCGTGACTCTTGCCCCTGGCAACACACCTGAAACTTGCTCGTTGGGCATCAAGTACAAAAGCTCATCGGCAAAGCCCACTACTTCAGCTTCAATGGTGCCATTAAGGGTTTCAACCGAGCACACAGACCCAATGGGCGCGCGACAGCCTATCGCTTCAAGTGTCAGCCCAACCATACGCACCAATTTTCCCGACGCCACTGGCTTGGGAGCTAAATTATCAAGCTGACATTGTTTTAACCGCTCAGCGAGTTGGCTCATTATGATTGCCCTGGATCCTCAGTCGATGTGGCTTCATCTTCAGACGTTGCCGCGGTGTCTTGCTCAACGGGGTCGTCACTCGCCGCCGCGCCCTCGGTGGTCGCCGGTTCGTTGGCATAGGCACCGGTATCAACGGGCTCTACCGTTGCGCCGTCTGATGGCGCGGATTGCCGGGGTTGATTCTGCCCTTGAAACTCTCTTAATAACGCGTCCACGCGCTCAGCATAGCGATAGTCGACCACTGAATCTTTGGCTTTTACATGGACGTCTCCACGCGAGAGGGCCGGCTCGGATTGCAAGGTCCAGTCGCGAGCCGCGAGCATATCGTCATCATACGCGTCGGTGACAATGGCATAGTCATCTGGATGCAACGCCGCAGTAACCGGGTGATCGGCCACTGGCAAAGCGGCAATGGCGGCTCGTAAGGTGTGCAGAATCACCTGAGGATTCGTGTCTAGCTCCACACCTGTCAATGACTTGGTCAAGGTCTGGACCATCACTAACAGTTGTTGCTCAACATCCATCTCCAACTTTTCTAACGGATGACTTAACTGATTGAGTATACTATCGAGCTGCTGACAACGTGCTTCAATCAGCGCTTGCCCGTCAGCGACGCCTTGCTCAAATCCGGCCTTTTTTCCTTCTTCATGGCCCTTCTCATGCCCTTGCTCTAAACCGGCCTCAAGTCCCTCGGCATGCCCCAGCTGCTTGCCTTCTTCATACCCTTCGTCATAGCCCTGCTGGCGAATAGCGTCGAGGGCGTCAGCGGTTAAAGGTTCGGGGGCAGGCTCGTTTTCCTCCGGCTCCACCTCAACGTCTGGCTCCCAACTGGGATCGTAATTAAGTGCCGTGTCTTTAGGCAGGTTTTCGCCTTCGTTGTAAGGGGGCAATGCCCACCTATCAATGGTTTCCGCATCGGCCTCATCGGCGCGAATATAGCCACGGCGTTTTTCTAAACTCATCAGTGCCCCTTACAAATACGGCTTAGACGAAGTCATCGCCGCCGCCTGCGGCAAGCATAATTTCACCGGCATCGGCAAGACGACGCGCAACCGATAAGATTTCTTTTTGCGCCCCTTCCACATCTGAGACCCGGATAGGCCCCATGGCCTCGATATCGTCTTGCAACATCTCGGCCGCTCGTTTGGACATATTGCGATAGATTTTCTCGCGCAAGTTATCTTCCGCGCCTTTAAGCGCTTTTTGCAACACTTCTTGTGGCACATCACGGAGTAAGGTCTGCACCCCGCGGTCATCCACATCAATCAAGTTATCAAACACGAACATCAAGTCTTGGATTTGTGAGGCCATCTCTTCGTCTTGATCGCGAATCGAGTCCATCAGTACCCCTTCGACACTGTTGTCCATGTAGTTCATGATTTCCGCTGCCGCTTTTAAGCCACCAATTTTGGCCGCTTGTGCCCCCGCTTGGCCAGCAAATTGCTTTTCCATGATCTCGTTTAACTCGTGCAGTGCTGCCGGTTGCACCTCTTCTAAGTTGGCAATCCGCATCATCAAGTCCAGGCGATCTCGCTCAACAAACTGTGACAAAATCTCGGCCGAGTGCTCGGGATCCAGATAAGATAAGACGATGGTTTGGATTTGCGGGTGCTCGTTGATAATGATGCTGGCGACTTGGCGCGGATCCATCCATTTCAGTGAATCCAAGCCTTTGGAGCCGCTGCCAAGCAATATTTGGTCCACCAAGTTATTCGCTTTGTCTTCACCCAAGGCAGCCACCAGGGCGTTGCGTACAAAGTCTTCACTCCCCATCCCGATAGAGGTGTATTTTTGGATCTCCTCTAAAAAGGCACGGTGGACGGCCGCCACTTTGTCCGAATTAAGATCGGTCATCGAGGTCATGGCCGCGCCCACCCGTTGAACCTGTTTCGGCTCAAGGTGGCGAATGATACTCGCGGCATCTTGTTCACTTAAACTGAGTAGCAAAATGGCGGCTTTTTCGATCCCACTCAACGAGCTGATATCGAAGTTTGAGCCAGCTTGCTCATCACCGCCTGTGGTTGCGACTTCATTTGCCATCTTCGGTTACCCAATTTTTCACCGCTTGTGCGGCCAAGTCTGGCTCATTGGCAACCAGCGCCCGCACCGCTTTTAACAAGTCTTCATCTTTATGTAAGTTTGGCAGCTCAACATCCGACGCTGACATCGCAAAGTTGCTAGAACCGTCAAGCTCAGAGCCTATCAAGCCGACATCATCCCCATCAGGGGTAACTGGCAAGCCATCTGGGCCAAGGATTTCGCCATTGGGGCCCACGGTATTGCCATCTTCGTCGGTATTTGGATAAAGCAGCTTTTTCATCGCTGGACGCACCAAGACCACGATAATAACAATGATCACCAAGGCCGCCGCTAACCAACGAACCCAGTCATTAAAGTTGGGATGATCCCAAATCGGCACATCTTGCTCTGCCGCTTGCTCTGGCTCAACAAAGGGAACGGCGATCACTTCGAGCACATCACCACGCTGCTCACTAAAGCCCACCCCGCCCATTAAAAGACGGCGGATTTTGGCCAGTTCATCATCTGACAAAGGCTGCTTAACCGTATCCCCGGTTTCAGGATCGACACTTTGTTTAAAATTCACCGCCACAGAGACGGTTTGTCTATCGATGACGCCTGACTGCGCGCGTCGGTGACGAATGGTGGTATCGAGTTCAAAGTTACGTGTCGATTCACGGCTCACCGACCCGGTACCGCCTGCACCATTTTTAAGATCCCTGACGTCTTCCGGAATGGAGGCATCGGCCGGCGGTTGGTTGCTTAAGGCCCCTGGAATACCTGCGACACGATCCGAGCCATTATAGTCTTCGCGCGTGTATTCGCTGCGTGTTGCCGGTGTGTTGGGGTTATACTGACGCTGCGTTTCTTCCAGTGAACTAAAATCTAATGCCACGTCGACTTGTGAAGTATAGTTGCCCAGCCCTAGTACGGGGATCAGTATGGAGTCGATTTTTTCGCGCAATTGGCGCTCTTGTTTACGCTCCAATTCGTACTCTTTGCGCCGCGCCGCTGAGGCTGGATCTTCACTGCCTGAGTTTAGCAAGCGGCCATGCTGATCGGTGACGGTGACGCGCGTGGGTTTTAGCGACGGGACGGCAGAGGCGACCATATCAACAATCGAGTCCACTTCCTCTTGACCTAGGGTATTTGTGCCTCCCAAGGTTAAGAATACCGTGGCTGATGCCTCTTGGTTGTGGCGTACAAAGACGCTCTGTTTGGGCATCGCTAACAAGACACGGGCGTTTCGCACTTGCCGCACTTCTTCAATCGCGGCGGCTAGCTGTCGCTCACGACTGAGTTTTAATCGCTCTTGCTCGAGTTTTTGTGAGACGCCAAAGCCCATGTCATTAAGTAAGATCTCATCCCCCTCGGCCGTGCTGGTATTCAGCCCTACCCGCGTTAAACCGAGGCGAATGGAGGAGTAATCGCTTGAAGGGACGCGGATGGTATTCCCATCTAATTGGTATTCAACTTTGTTCTGGTCAAGGTGATCCAAAACAGGGATAAGTTCTTCTGTTTCGTACGTACCCAGTGGCCGCATTTCGGGTTCCTGCACCCAAAAAAACAGCATCATGATCAGCGCGACACAAATCGCAACCGCTAACACCAAGATCAACTGGCGCACCATGTCGAGATCGCCAAACATCGAGTTTGACGATGCTGACTGTTCTGATGCGTCCGGATCTTGCGTGCTTTGCTCTGCGTCTAATGCCGCATCGGTTGATGGCAGTGCTGCTGCGCCATCTGAAACCGCCAGATCGGTGTTTTGGTTCTCTTCAGCCACTGATTAATTCCTACATTAAACAGGCATATTCATGAGTTCTTTATACGCCTCAACTAACTTGTTGCGCGTTTGCACGGTGGCATCAAACGCCACACTCGACTTGTTTCGAGCAATCATCACATCCGATAAGCTTACGTTGCGATCGCCTTCATCGAACCGCGTGGCAAGCTCGCCCGAAGTCTTTTGCAATCCATTTACATGATTAATCGCACTGGCAAGCATATCGCCAAATTCTTGGCTGACTTGTTGACCGGTTGCAGGCTGAGAGACATTCTTCGCCGCTGCCGCCATGGCTTGCATCTCTTGCGTCAAGGCATTCGCTTTCATCGTCGATCCTTCCTGTGTCAATATTTTGTCAATTCAGTCAGATTACTATCAGTCATCTTACTATGTGCAACTTTGAGACCACTTTCGCAAAAGCTGACGACGCTGGATCATTACTGAGGAATATCAATCCCGGCATCACGCATTTTGGCCAGCTTATAGCGCAGTGTCCTGGGGCTGATCCCTAAGCGCTCGGCGACATCTTTGCGCCGCCCCTCACACGCACGGATAGTATCGAGTATGATAGAAAACTCTTGGTCGCGTAATTCGTTGCCCAAGCCTGCCCCGTTTGGTGAAGGCTCCATCGTTTCTTGCACAGGCTCGGTCGGTAGCGTCGCAGCGGCAGCGTGCGATTGACTATCCATCACCTTGCTTTGTAAGCCAGACGCATCTTGCCAGTCTTGCCCCTCGAGTAAAATATCTGTTGCTTGAATATGAGATTGGGTGGCCAGTATCAAGGCACGCTGCATCACGTTATCAAGCTCCCGCACATTGCCAGGCCAAGTGTAATTCAACAACTTTTGCTCAGCGTTAGGCTGTATGCTGGGACAAGGCAAACCTTGTTTTTGACAATGCCGTGATAATAAATAATTTGCCAGCGGGATAATGTCACCAGGGCGTTCATATAACGCGGGCCAAGTGATGGGAAACACATTCAGACGGTAATATAAGTCTTCACGAAAGTGTCCTTGCGCCACATAGTCTTTTAGATCGCGGTTACTGGTGGCAAGCACCCGCAAGTCAAGCTGAATACTTTTGCGCCCCCCAAGGCGTTCCACCTCTCGCTCTTGTAATACGCGGAGCAGCTTGGCTTGCAGCCCCAAATCCATCTCACTGATTTCATCCAATAAGATAGTGCCACCTTGGGCTTGCTCAAATTTTCCCGGACACGCTTGCACCGCACCGGTAAACGCCCCTTTCTCATAGCCGAAAAGGGTGGCTTCCAGCATGTTTTCGGGAATCGCGGCACAGTTAATCGCGACAAAGGGGGCACTCGCGCGCGCAGAGTGGTCATGAATATAGCGCGCCATCACTTCTTTACCCGACCCTGACGGCCCAAGGATCATCACATTGGCGTCAGTATTGGCGACTTTATCGGCCAAGGCTAACAAGGCGACACTTTTCGGATCTTCTGCAATCGCATCCGAGTCATCGTTTTTAACCGGTGCATAGCGACTGACCATATTGAGGAGCACTTCTGGCGCAAAAGGTTTGGCCATGTAATCAATGGCCCCCTCTTTCATGGCGGCCACCGCATCCTCGATGTTGGCATAAGCGGTCATGAGCAACACAGGTAAATTTGGCGTATGCGTTTTGATTGATCGCAAAAGCGCCAAGCCATCCATCCCCGCCATCTGTACATCTGAAACAACAATATCAATTGGCTCGGCTTTTAATGTCACGAGCGCTTGCTCTGCACTGTCCGCTTCGCGCCAATGGTATCCCGCTAAGGCTAAGGTATCGACCAGCGCCTCGCGCAAACCTTCATCATCTTCAACGATTAGCACTGTGGTTTGGCTCATTGTGTTTCTCCTACGCTCTTACCCTGCTCTGCCGCTCCCCCCTTGGCAAGCGGCAAACACAATGTAAAACAGGCCCCTTTTTCAGGTTCCGATTGTAAGGTGAGTTTACCCTCATGGGCATGACACACCATTTGCACAACGGCGAGGCCAAGACCTGTACCTTGCTGTCGTGTGGTAAAAAAAGGCTCTAAAACTTTCGCTTGCAGCTCAGGCGCAATACCTGGACCACTATCGGCAACAGACAGTAATAAACTATCGCCTTGTTGGCGCGAATCAACCACCACTTGGCAGCCCTTGCCCGCGACTTGAACAGCATTGACAACCAAGTTACTCAGCGCGCTGGCCAATGCATTGGGATTACCGAGCAAGGGGAGGCTTTCGTCATCGCTGTTGATGGCAAAATCAACATCGTGGCCTTGAATCACCGCATCCACCATGGGCTCAAATTCATTAAACAACTGCTCAACGGTAAACACTTTCACCACCTTGTTGTCGCCACCTTTAGCAAACAACAACATATCGTTCACTTGCTTTTCTAAGTCATGTAGCCGGTCTAACAGTTTGAATTGAAACCGCTGCCGTGTCGCATCATTGAGGTTGGGCGCGCCAAGGTTCGACGCATATAAAATCGCGCTAGATAGCGGCGTGCGCACTTGGTGAGCCAGCGACGCCACCATTTTCCCCAACGACGACAAACGTTGCAGATCACTCACGCGCGACTGCAATAAGCGGGTTTCTGTCATGTCGGTGATCAAGATAAGTTGCCCTGAGTCGGACGCTGAAATGGCCAGCTTCACCCGACGACCATCTTTGAGAGAGACCTCGTGTCCATCATCGTCTCGCGGCGAGAAAGCGCGTTGAATCACATCAAACCAACGCTGCTGAGTGAGCGGTTCCCCAAGGAGGCGATGCGCCTCTGGATTGGCTTCAGCGACACGGCCATTAGCATCAAGCAAGATAACACCTGCTGGCATCACATCGAGAACTTGCTTATACCGAGTGACTTGTTGATCCACTGATCCCAGTGGCGAAGATTGGGTTTCCATTTAGGCAACACACATTTCGATCAAGGTTTTACTCACTTAAGCAGAGATTATGCCACAAAAATCACTAATTTTATCAGATAGTTGAAGACAAAAAAGCGAAGTCATTTTTTTGACTCCGCTTTTTGACGCCTCGTCGTTCTAGATTAATTCTTCCTTGTTCAATCCGTACTTTCGCATCTTTTCTACCAGTGTCGTTCGCCGCATACTCAGCATGTCAGCCGCCCGAGCAACCACACCAGACTGCGCCTCTAGCGCTTGCTTTATCAAATCAATCTCAACCTCGGCGAGGGTTTCTTTCAAATTCACACCCTCAGGCGGCAAGCTTGTGAAGCCGGGACTATCGGCAAAGCCAGGCATATCCTCCTCGAAAGCGGGCTCATCCGGCTCATGAAACATCGCGGTAAGCGCATCGCGTTCAGCCATCTCGGTATCTTCAACCGAATAGGCCTCAGGCTGAAATTCAGGAATATCACTGTAGCGATATTTGGCAGGCAAATGATTCACATCGACCATTTGCCCTGGGTACAAGATAACCAAACGCTCAATCAGATTCGCCAGCTCGCGAACATTGCCTGGCCACTCATGCTCCATCAGCGAATTAATCGCTCGAGGGGAAATATGGATCCGACCATTACCTTCCACATCAAGGCGAGACATTAGCTCATGAATCAATAGCGGGATATCATCAATTCGCTCGCGCAGCGCTGGCATTTCGATCGGAAAAACATTGAGCCGATAATACAAATCTTCTCGAAACTCACCGTCTTTGATCATGGTTTCTAGCGTACGGTGGGTCGCGGCAACGACGCGAACATTGGCGCGAATGCTTTTGTTGCCTCCTACGCGCTCAAACGTACGTTCTTGCAACACACGTAACAATTTAACTTGCATCGGCATCGGCATGTCGCCGATCTCATCCAAAAACAATGTTCCGCCTTCAGCCAGCTCGAAGCGCCCTTTACGCGCTGAAATCGCCCCCGTGAAGGCACCTTTCTCGTGACCGAAGAGTTCGCTTTCTAGCAACTCGCCTGGAATTGCTCCGCAATTGACGGGGACAAAGGGGCCAGACGCGCGTGATGAGGCATGGTGGATATGACGCGCCACCACTTCTTTTCCGGTACCAGATTCACCGAGGATCAAAACACTGGCTTCGGTAGACGCGACCTGCTCAATGAGATGACGGACCTGTTCGATGGCGTCGCTTTTGCCCACCATGTTATGAAAGGCAGTATTATCACCAGACAACTGTGGAATACTGAAAGCCTGTTTACCGGCAAACTCGCGACAGTGATGGAGTGCATCGAATAATTGCGGATAGTTCAAAGGTAACCCAAGTTCACCCACATAGTTGGGTAACCCTGAAAGCTCACGATCGTGGCGTCGAATCGCAATCACAGGCACGTGATGATAGGTCGCAAGCTGCTCAAGTACTTTTTCAAGTAACGGTGTCGAGCGGACGTGGCCAAGAAAACATGCGCCCCAGTTTTGCTCCCAAAGTGCATCACTGACATCCGCGGTCGAGTGAAGCGCGTAACGCTCGCCGATAAAGTCGAGTATCACGCCGAGATCGTGACGAAACTGGTCATCGTCATCGATAACGAGGATCTTTGCTAAATCTTGCATGTGTGAGATACGTCTGCCCTGATAACTTTTTATAATCGTGTTGCTTTTCAGCAACAACAATCTCAATTTTAATCAAGACATTGTAATAGAGAACGCGCATAAGGCAACCGGAGACACAGTAAACCTGTGACTCCAGTGCCATGTCAGCAGTTTGATAGGCAGTTTAACTGGTCGCTTGAGTCATATTATGGTATTCGGAAGGAATCTGGTCCCAAGCGGATTTTATCTCTCTTAATAGTTCAATCACATCGTCGATGGGTTCCGGTTTATTTTCCAAATTCGCGGTACTCACCTGACGAATCATAAAGTCATAGATAGCGTCTAAGTTATCAGCGATATCGCCGCCATCATCCATTGATAGACATGCACGTAGGTTAATAATGATATCTAACGCTTTACCTAACCGCTCACCTTTGACGGATAAGTCGCCTTGTGCCATGGCAGCTTTGCCTTGAATTAAGCGCTCAATCGCGCCGGCCATCAGCATTTGGATAACCTTATGAGGCGACGCAGCGCTTAATTGACTGTCAACCGAGACCTTCTTGTAGGCCTGTAGTGAGCCTCTCATAGTCTTCCTCACTTATTGAAATTTCTTATACAGCTGCACAGACTGCTTCCCCTTGCGCTGCTGTAACAAGCGCTTGGCAGCATCGGCTTTCTGCCCCTCGAGTGCATCAATGAGCGTTTGTGTTCTTGTTAACGCCTGAGACCATTGCTGTTGATTCGGCGCTTGTGGCGACGCTGCAATCTGGTCAAGTAACGCCTGTCTGTCATGCAATTGCTGAGCCAGCTTTTCTGAATCAATGTCACTCATGTTCAATTGCTGCGCAATAGCCTCATCAATCTGTTCGAGTGCGTCGAGCCATTCGGATACCTGGGTCATTATTAACCCGGCATAATGTTTTGCATAGCTTGTAACTGTGAACGCATTTGCGAGGTGGCTTCTTCCATCGCAGAAAAGCGCTGCATGGTGCGCGACTCTAGGTTTTCCATGCGGCGATCTAGTTCTCGCTGGTCATCACGAAGGCGAAGTTTTTGCTCTGACAATGTGCTTTCACGATTACTGATCGCGCCCCCCGCGCCGGTAAAGCCGCCAACCACTTGTTCAAGCTGACGCGCAAAACCATCATTGCCACCAAAAAAGCCTTCCAGTGCGTTAAAGTTTTGACGCAGTTGTCGGTCAAGTACCTTGTTGTCGACTTCTAGACGACCGTCCATGGTGGTAGTGACGCCAAGCTCACTCAGGGTTTTCATTCCCTCAGGCGCTTGCTCAATCGGTGACGAGAAAAGGTTACGCAATCGACTGGTTGCCGTTCGAATGACACTTTCCCCCACCAAAGGCCCGCCTTGCTGGGTCTCGGGGTCATACTGACTCACCGCTTGCGAGACACGGAAAAACGCATTGTAATTATCCACGAACGACGTAATGGTCGAACGTACTGACTCTCGGTCATGCTCAACGGCAAGTGACAGCGGCTTATCACTGGTTTGCGCCACTTCCAGTGATACGCCTTCGATAGCATTATCAAAGGTGTTGGTCGCACTGGAGACTGACGCGATACCATCAATCAGTATCTTGGCATCTTGTGCGGCTTGCATTTGTGCCATGCCATTATTGGCTTGTCCGGCTTTGAAGCCTAACTGGTGAAGCGCACTGCCCACTTGCGCATCAACACTGACTTCCACCTGATTGTCCGCCCCCGTTTTGTTGCCGTTCAACACCATGCGTGCACCGCTATCATCTTGGATAAGCGACGCTTGCACACCGGGGTTTTTCGGATCGCTATTAATCGCCCGCACGATGTCTGCCAAGCTGTCTTTACCTTGGGGAACATCAATCACACTGGTGCGGTTACCCATGGTGATAGTGAGCTTGCCACTACCTAAAGACGCCTCAGCATCAACGCCCGGTGAAACAAGCTTGTGTGCACCCGCAAGTTGCTGAACATCGATTTGATAACGACCGGGAATGGCATCTGGCGTCGCGCTGGCGCCAAGTGCGTCTGGATTGCTAACGGATGTGGTTCTCGCCGCAAAACCTTCATTGCGGCGAAAATCGTACATTTGGGTTTTGAGTTTATCGAGAGATTCTTTTAAGCGGCCAAACGCACTGATGTCGGTTTCAACCTCATTAGTGCGTTTGACAATTCGCTCTTGCTTGGGTGCACGTTCAGCATCCACGATTTTAGTGACCATGGCATTAATATCCATGCCACCGCCCATGCCTGCTGCCTTAACACTCATAACGACTCTCTCACCTCGTTATACCTTTTCTGTGACCAGCCCTCGCGCGTGTTGCGACAATTGCTTAGCAAGCTCTAACATTTCCTGCTCTGGGATCTGACGGATGATGTCACCACTGTTCATTTCATAAACGGTGATCACACTGCGCCCTGTGTCTTCATCCAAACGAAATGCGAGCCCTTTGTTAAAGTCGGACATAAACTCATCGAGCCGCTCTACCAACTTCTCCAGTTGTTGTCGTTGTAGTTGGCGATTTTCCTCAATGCGCTGTGACTGCTCTACACGGCGTTGTTGCATTGATTCTTTCGCCTCACGACGTTCTGCCTGCTGGTGCTGGCTGACCGGATCTGGGCGTACTTTTCCAACTCTTACATCTCTAGCAACCTTTGTGCCATCAGAGTGTACTGAGTGCGGCAGGGATGAATTTGTAACGGATGAAATGTCCATCGCTATTCACCTCCCAAAACGTAGCGGCGGCGATTAAGCCGCCACTCGTGAATGGTTTAACCGAGCAAGCTCAGTGCGGCTTGTGGTGCCTGCTTGGCTTGCGCCAAAATAGAGGTACCAGATTGCTGCAAGATTTGTGACTTGGTCAAGTTGGTTGTTTCTTTGGCAAAGTCAACATCACGGATCCGGCTGTTAGAGGCCGAGACGTTTTCATTAACGTTATCCAAGTTGGCAATGGTGTGACTCAAGCGGTTTTGCTTCGCACCCAATTCCGCACGGTGAGAGTCGATGAACTGCATCGCGTTATCAATCATACCCACAGCTTTTTGCGCACCACCCATAGACGAAACATCCACATCTTTAATGGTTTCATCCACTTTGGTACCCATCGCTAGCGATGTTGCCAACGCGCCCGTGAAGGTGGCATCAGATCCAGCACCGGTGACGATTTGCAGCTCGCCATCTTCAGTCACAGACGCGCTCAATTTGTCATCCGCTTGACCATTGATATAAGTCGCGATCTCTTCAATATCGTCGCCACCTTTAGCTGTTACGTTGATAGACGTAGACGTGCCGTCAGCGTTAGTGATATTGATGGCCATGGTGGCACCGGCAGTCGCCGTCCAGCCTGCTGATTTTGCGTTAGTCGCTGTAAAGCTTGCCCCGCCCATTTCGCTGTGGTCTGCACGGATGTTTTTAAACTCCATCATCACCGCTTCACCGGCGTCTGCCCCCACTTGGAAAGAGCGGGTACCGAAGGTACCGTTAAGTAGTTTCGCCCCACCGAACGAGGTTGTTTCTGCAATACGGTTCAGTTCGTCTTTCAGCGCGACAACCTCTTCTTGGATTGCGCTTCGCTCAGCATCTCCATTAGAGCCGTTAGCTGATTGCAGTGACAAGTCACGCATACGTTGCAAGATGTTACTTGACTCTTCCATCGCACCTTCAGCGGTTTGCGCCATTGAAATACCGTCGTTCGCATTTCGAACAGCCACGCCCAGCCCGTTGCTTTGTGCCATCAAACGGTTAGAAATCTGAAGGCCTGCCGCGTCGTCTTTAGCACTGTTAATGCGAGAACCGGATGACAAACGCTCCATCGAGTTGTTCAGCGCATCGGTTGAGTTATTCAAAAAACGCTGAGCCGTCATCGCAGGGACGTTAGTGTTAACAGTAATAGCCATAACTATTCTCCTTTGGTTCTAGGTCCGGCTTCGCCCAGCTGACCAGGGAAAACCAGTATCAAAATTGTTCACAACCCATTTAGCGGCGCACGTTGAGAAAGCTTTAGCTTTTTTTATCGGTGCTTGGCGGTGCACTTACACCACTGCCGTAAGGCGCTATGAAGGTTAACGCCCAAAGGAGAAATATCTTTAGGAAGATTTTTAGAAAAATAGCACAAAAAAAAGCGGCAACTGATTGCCGCTTTTAGTGTGCTGATATGCAAGCATTATTGCAGGAGGTTTAGTGCCGCTTGCGGCATCTGTTTCGCTTGTGCCAACATCGAGGTGCCCGCCTGTTGCAGGATTTGCCCCTTGGTCATTGCCGTGGTTTCTCGGGCAAAGTCGGTATCACGGATCCGGCTGTTAGACGCAGACACGTTCTCCTGGATATTGGACAAGTTACTGATGGTGTGACTGAGTCGGTTTTGCTTAGCACCCAAGTCCGCCCGTTGGCTATCGATATAGCGCATTGCAGAGTCAATGACCCCAACGGCCATTTGCGCGCCACCCACATCTGATACATCGACATCAGCAGTGGAGACCAGGTCACCATTACCGCTAGCTAAACCAAGCGATGCCGCTAAACCGCCGCTAAATGTGACCGCCCCCTGCACATCTGGCTCTTGCATAAATACTTGTAACTGTCCTTGCTCATCGACCGATGCTGTGAGCATTTCATCAGACTGACCATTGATGTAACTGGCCAGCTCTTCAACATCATCGCCCGCTTTTGCATTAATACTCAAGCTAATGTTTTCACCATCTTTGGTGGTGAACTGCAGCTGTAATGTCGAGGCTGCGCCATCCACTTCCCATCCAGCTGATTTGGGTTGACCGCCAACAAATTCTACGCCACCCATGCGAAAATCATCAGCGCGAATACTCGATAGTCCCATGATGATCGCCTCACCGGCATCCGCACCAATTTGGAACGAGGCTTCACCAAACGAGCCATTAAGCAATCGACGGCCACCAAACGCCGTGGTTTCAGCAATCCGGTTAAGCTCATCTTTCAGTGCTTCCACCTCTTCTTGAATAGCCACGCGCTCGGCTTTACCGTTGGCACCGTTTGCAGACTGGAGGGAAAGATCCCGCATGCGCTGCAAAATATTGGTCGATTCCTGCATTGCCCCTTCGGCGGTCTGCGCAATAGAAATACCATCATTGGCGTTTCGCATTGCCACATCAAGGCCACGTGTTTGGGCAACCAAACGGTTAGAAATCTGCAAACCCGCCGCGTCGTCTTTAGCACTGTTAATTCGGCTACCTGACGACAGACGTTCCATTGAATTATTCAACTCATCGGTCGCTTTATTCAGGTAACGCTGCGCAGTCATCGCAGACACGTTGGTGTTAACTGTTACACCCATTTTGCTCTCCTTTGACTTTCGCTTGCTTTGCGAAACAGCCTACCCGCGACGTGTTGCACTGTGTTTGGCGGTGCTGCGGGAACAGCTTGTTAATCAGTTTCAAAATCAGCCCGTTCAAAAACTGGCCGCTTGAACAAACAAATACAATATGTGTGCCAACTTTTATCAATCATTTAAAATCAAAGACTTAAATGGTTTTTTTCATCCTCACAGCCAAGGCCAACTCGAAAAATTCTGCCGTTTTTCTGTGCTTAGCGGCAAGGTACGGCAATGCCTCGCCTAGCTTTTTGCCGTCTATATGAAAGTTAGCCTGCAAGTTAGCGGCCAACTTCTTTCAACAGTCGGACGCAAGGCATATTTTTTGCTAAATTATTGGTTTATCGATGCTCGCCAGCCTCATGCTGTGATGCACGAGGCTTTCACGGATAACAGGACGATGTAACCGATGACGCAAGACAATGACGGCCACACCAATATGACGCTGGATGACGCCTTTCAGCTCGGGATTCGTCTTTACCAAGAAGGGAAGAAACCCGATGCGCGGCAAGTATTCGAGCAAATACTGAGCCATGCCCCCGATACGGTTCAAGTGCGGCAAGTGCTGGCCGTACTGGATGCGGAAGCGGGACAATACATGCAAGCAATGGCTCACCTTGACCACGCGCTTGAGCATGCCCCTGACGATCTGTCTTTGCTGTTCGATAAGGCACAGTTATTGACGCAACAAGGGCATAACCACGCGGCCATGGAAATCGTTGAAGCACTGTTTGCCGCCGCCCCCACCAACCAAGACATCCTTAATTTGCGTGAGCAGTTGACGGCCAAACTCGGCTTACAAGGAGAAAGTCGTCGAACGCACGCTTTGCGTGACGAGCTCCACCAGCTGAAGAACCAAGGGCTAGCGGATGAAATTAACAAAACCTTGTCAGTGGCAGCTGATTTGGTCGCTGATGGACACAGTGACCAAGCCGAACAGCTTTATCAAACCATACTCACCCTGGAGCCTGATTATCCACCTGCGCTAATGGCATTGGCACAGCAAGCATTGGATCAGAAAGCGTTCGGTAAAGCACAACAATTGCTACTACGTGGCAGTGACAAAGCACAGGCTCATCCAATTTGGCAACTGTTACTCATCCGTGCAGAAGCCGGGCTGGGTGAGTATGCTAGCGCGCGCCAGCGCTGCTTAACGACCTATAAGCAAACACAAGACACGGCATTTATGCGTCAACTCCTGGTGGTTTATCTCAATGAAGCAAACTGGTTAGAAGCAAGCAAACTGGCCAAACAATGTTTGCGTGATGAGCCTGAGCGCGGTGAGTTACATTATGCTTATGCCCGTGCGACCTTCGAACTGCTCAAGCAGCACCATCAATTTACCCAAGATAAATTAACCGATTGCTACCAGATCCACGAGAAGGCGCTCAATCATGTCAAAGATAAACAAGCCAATACACTACAAGCACAATTGGGCGAGCTTGACTGGTATATGGGCGATATTGACCAAGCTCAGCAGCGCCTCGAGACCCTGCTAGCTTCTCAGCCTGACGATCACGCACTGCGATTCAACCTGGCGTTTGTCTATCGCACGCAAATGGCATGGGAGAAATTCTATCAAGCCAATGAGGCGGGGATTGAGTGCGGTCGCCGCCTCAAATATCACGGTAACTTACCCCGTTGGGACTTGTCTCGGCCTGAGACGGATGCCGTGCTTATCATGCCCGAGCAGGGGGTCGGCGATGAACTGGCTTATTTACACAACGTCGCCATGGTGGTTGAGCGCGCCCGTCAAGTCTATGTCGGCTGTGATCCTCGCTTGGAGCCGGTGTTGCGTCAGGCTTTTCCCAGCACGGAGATTGTGCCCATTTCTCGCACTGACGGAAAAGATATTTTTGTGCCAGAACATGTCCTGGCCGATATTGATAGTTGGATTGCCGGAGGGTCGTTAGCGGGCCTGTGCTACCACCACTTTGAGCGTCACCTCTATCAACAAACCTATATTGTCCCGGATGTCGCCGCCGATGCGCCTTGGATCGCCCCGTTAGCCGAGTTACATCAACACGGGCCTGTGTTTGGTGTGTGTTGGCGAAGTGGCCTCGCCGCCGCCACGCGTAACATTCACTATTTGGTGGCAGATGAATTAGCGGGCTGGATCAAAACCATGCGCCAGCTTTGCCCTGACGCCCAGTTTGTTAATTTACAATATGGCGAGTGTGATAAAGAGCTTAGTAAAATCAAGAAAAAAACAGGGGTTGAAATCGTCACCTTGCCTGGACTGGATCTTAAAAATGATTTTATGGGAACGGCTCACGCGATCAAACAGCTGTCTGGGGTGTTTACCGCCGGGACAGCGGTACACAGGCTGACGGTTGCCGTTGGCACACCGTGTTATGTGTTTTTTGCCGGCCATCAGAACAATGATATGCAAACCCCTGATGCCATGCCAGGCTATGCTGAGTACGCGTTCAGTTACCCGCCTATGCTCAAAGACAAGCAACCTCTGCTTGATGCCATGGCACGCCGTATAGTGAGTGATCTCTGCCCCTAAAGAGTGAGCCCGCAAGCCTAACCGGATACAAACGGGGCCGCTGATGCGACCCCGTTTTTTCTTATCCTCGGCACCTTGTGACAATCAAACGCTGACACTTTGGATTAGATATAATTAAACAGCGAGAGATCTTTGGTTTTGGCAAAGGCCTGCTGAGAGGCTTGCAGCGCGAGCATGTCCTCGTTCATATCGATGGCCGCTTGGGTATAGTCCAAGTCTTCCATGGTGCCCAGTGAACGATTGAGGACCAACTTGAAGTCTTTGTGCATACTTTCTTGTCGATCGAGTGTGGTCAACCGTGTGCCGACCTCTGAGCGTGCCTTGTTCAAGTGCTTGAAGGCCGCCGCAAACTGTTCAGTCACTTGGTGGAGTTCTGCCGTAGCAGACGCATCATCAATATCGGCATATGATAGCGCGGCACCATTTTTAAACGAATCGAAAATATTGAAGCTGTCTTGTCTTTCTAAATTGATGGTATCGCCTGGCTTCATCTCACCTTCGAAGGTCATTTTCAACGTGTTCCACTCAACGCCATTTTGCGGGTCATACAGCCCAGCACTGACTTCAGTGCCATCTTGCATCAACGAGTAGGTGGTATCGCCATTGGCATTAACATCAAAGGAAACCGAATAGTTAGAGGTATCCGCATCATTGGTATTTTCCGCTTTCGCCATCAGCAATAAAGAGCCATCTTCGAGATCATATTCGGGCTGATAGTCGCCAAAGGGATTATCAATTTCCATAAACAGTTTATCGCCTGGATCAGACGTCGGCACTTCCACCGCAGGGGCCACTTGGGCGGTACGAAAGTAACTATCTCCCGCATAACGCACATTGCCTTGACTATCACGATAAAACGGCTGTGTACTGGTCTGGGTACCGGAAAACAGAAAGTTACCTGACTCATCCTTGGTGTTTACCAAGTCCATAAAATTATCAAACATCCCTTGCAAGTCTTGCCGGTGCGCGGTGCGATCTTCCACCGATAATGAGCCGTTGATCATCGCCATCACTTTGCGTTTGGCGCCGTCCATGATTTGCTCGGACTCATCAATCGCGATTTCTTCGCGGGTTTGCCGGTTTCGCGCTAACGTAATCGAGTCAATAAATTGGTCAATTTGCTCATCTTGTTGGCGAAAGTTTTGAATGTAGATCGACGACACCGGATCATCACCGGATGTAATAACACGTTTCCCCGTCGCCATCTGCTCTTGGTTATCCTGTACCTTCACATTCTGGCGCATAATGTCGTTAGAGACAGACTGGTAATTGTGAAAGCTGGCAATACGACTAATCATACTGTCCTACCTTATCGCGTTGCATTGAGCAGAGAATCAAAGGTTTCATTGGCGGCGGTCATGATCCGTGACGCGGCCATATACGCGCGCTGAAACTTCATCATGTTGGCCGCTTCTTCATCTAGGTTCACCCCAGACACTTCCGCCACGCGACTTTCTGCGGCATCGTGTTCAACCATACTCACATCTTGTAGACGCTTATAGGAGGCTTTTTGTACCCCAAGATCGGTACTTAGCCCCTCATAAACATCGAGCACTGTCGAGCGACCGTTATCCATTAGTTTTTCCGTTTGCAGCTCTTGCATGCGGATCAGGTTACTGTTGTCACCATCCGCCGGGATCAAGCTGACCGCCAAGACATCATCGGGGGCCGCTTTATCGTTGACCTCAATAATGGTGCCGTTGACATCAATGGGTCCACCTGGCGGATAGGCCTGTGGCGCGACCAAGACTTGCCCCTTAGGATCGGTCACCGCAAATTGACTCCCATCGGGGGAGAGCCGAACTTGAAACTCTTTTTGTCCACCGGCTTGTAAAATTCGTACATCACCGTCGCCGTTACTCACCGAGCTTGCACTGACATAGCTTTGTGCCGCGATATCCGCCGGATCGTCCATAGTCACACGCATTTGCCCTGCCGCTGAGCGGGCGGGCCGAATTAAAACGCGCTCGTTAGCCGCCAACCCGGCATCCACTTGCACGCGCATCCCGTCGACATTAAAACTTGGCGGCGTGCCACTGGGGGTCACCGTCGATTGCTTTCCATCTGGTGAGGTGAGGGTATATTGGGTGCCATCAAACTTGAGTTGATAATCACCCCGTTTGAGCTGCTGAAGATCATCGATATAAACTTTCAAGTCTGCCGTGGAATCGCCGCTTTTTATCGCGCGCGCACTCGCAATACGGTCACTGTTATAGTCAGTGAAAATGTTCTTGCCAACCTCACCATTAAGATCGAACCCTTGCCCCTGTAAGTCATTGAGCGATTGGGAAAAGCCAATGGCCATCCGACCTAATTCGTCTCGCGCTTGTCCCAAGGTATCATCCCGATATTCAAACAATGCCCCTAGTTTGCCGCGGATGTCTTGATTAGAAATGGCTTTGACTGTCTTACCTTCCACCAATGCCAAACGACGCTCTTGATGATCAGGCTTACCCGGCAAGGTGGTCAACTCACTGCTATTCATGCCAGATACCAACATATGGCCACTGCCGATAATCACATTGAACAACCCATCTTCGCGCGTGTTCACACTCACCTGTGTATATTCAGAGAGCTCTCGGATCAACTTATCATGGCGGTCTAACAAGTCATTGGCTTCAGCGGGGGTTTTGAGCATTGCCTTATGCACGTCCACCAGTTCTTGGCCAATGTCATTCATCCGCTTAACGGTCGCGTCAATTTGAGAAGAGGTATCAATTGACTGCTGCTGCAACACACCATAAACATCGTTCATGCCAGCGGCGACCATACGCGCTTTTTCGAGCACGACTTTACGAGCGCCCATGTCACTGGGGCTATCGGCCAGCCCTTTAACCGCGCCATAGAATTCGTTCATGTTCTCGGGGATTTTTTTGGCCGAGTGCGCCATCATATCGTCAAGCCGACCAAGCTGTTCATTGCGGGCAGCTGCATGAGAAAGGTTTGATGTTGAGACATTTAATTCGTTAACCGCAAACTTGTCATAGTTGCGACGGATTGCCGCGGCATGGACACCGGTGCCGTAATTATTGCCGCCCCAAAAGTGGACATCATTGGTTTTTTGCTCAACCGACTGACGACTATACCCCTCCGTATTCACGTTAGAGATATTGTGACCTGTTGTATTCAGCTGTCGCTGCGCAGTCAGTACGCCTTGCGACCCAAGGGAAAGCAGGTCCAAGCCCATTGTGCCTCCAAATAACCCGGCAATTAAAACGAGATACTAGGAAACAAGCAAAAATTGAGCCAAGGAGAGATCAAAAAGAAAAGTCATTGATAAACATGACGTTGAGAGAATAGTAAACCGCATCAAAGAGAGCAAAAAACAGAACGGCAAGCCCTTGCCTGCCGCTTTTCTAGTCCATCATGTCGCGGACTTGGTCGAGTACACGAATGACCTTATCCGCGTATTCCGGATCGGTCGCATACCCGGCTTGATGAAGCTCGCGAATAAACCGTTCAGGTTGCGCAGATTGTGATAAAGCTTGCTCATAGCGTGGATTATCACGTAAAAATGAGACGAAATCGTCAAAACTCTCTTGATAAGAGGGATACGAACGAAAGCTTGCCGTTTCTTTAACCGGGATCCCGTCATACACTTCCAGGGTTTGTGTCGCGACTTTATCGCCCCCCCAACGTTGATCCGCCTTTATATTAAACAAGTTATGACTGTTATCGCGGGCATTGGCAATCACCTTCTTTCCCCAACCGGTTTCTAGTGCCGCTTGAGCAAGAATAATCGCTGGATCAGTACCCAACGCACGCGCCGCGCGACGTGCATGCGGCGCCAGCGTGTTTACAAAGGAGTCTGGCGAATCAAAGCCTTGCGACCGTTGGGACGCGGGGAGACTGGTGGCTGGCGGCGCAATAGACTGGCTATCGAGCGCCGCTATCGCCTGTTCTGCTGCCTCTCGACTGCGATTTTGATCCAACGGCAAAGATTGCGCCGACGCGCGAGCCGCTTCATTCATATCTGGCTGGCTGTCGCCCTGCGCTTTGCCTAATTGTTCAACAATCATATCCGCGAGCCCCAGTGAGCCTTCTCGGCTGAGTTCACTGGCCATCTGCTCATCAGCCATCTGCTCATAAAACTTCGAAGTACGATCATCAATCAAGTCAGACTCAAACGCCTCATTGGCATCACGCATTGACTTGAACAGCATCTGGGTAAATAAGGACTCGAACTGCTCGGCGGCTGAACGCAACGCCGCTTTTTCATCCCCTTCTTCTCCTTTCACGGCTTGGCGACGTAGTGAGTCGAGCTGGCTTATATCGTGTACAAATTGACTATCAACAGGAGATTTCATGCGTTGCCCTATATCACTATCAATTGGCCATCAATGGCCCCAGCTTGTTTCAGCGCTTGCAGAATCGCCATGAGATCGGAGGGGGCAGCACCAACGCCATTCACGGCGCGGACTAAGTCGTCTAATGTCACACCAGGTTTAAAGTGGAACATTCGCCCTTCTTCTTCCTCAACATTGATCTCGGTATCAGGCGTGACCACAGCTTCACCGCCACCTAATGGATTAGGCTGATCAACATTGAAGTCTTCTTGGATCGAGACCGTCATACCACCATGGGTGATCGCCGCTGGGCGAAGGCGCACATTTTGCCCGACCACAATCGTGCCAGTGCGAGAATTAACGATTATTTTCGCTGCCGCATCACCCGGCTGAAACTCAATATTTTCCACGGTGGATAAGAAAGCCACGCGCTGGCTCACATCGCGTGGCGCTCGGACTCTCACTGAGGTCGCATCCATGGCCGATGCGGTCGACGGACCAAGAAAGCGATTGACCGCATCCGCCATACGCTGTGCGGTGGTAAAGTCGGATTGGAACAGGTTAAAGGTCAGGTAATCACCACGACCAAAGGGATTAGGGACTTCCCGCTCAACGGACGCGCCATTGGTAATACGGCCAACGGTTGGGGTGTTGCCCACCAGCTGAGAGCCATCGGCACCGGTAGCGCTAAAGCCACCGACAATCAAGTTTCCTTGTGCGGTTGCATAGACCTTACCATCCAAACCTTTGAGAAAAGTTTGTAGCAAGGTGCCGCCACGTAAGCTCTCTGCCGACCCAATCGACGACACAGTAACGTCAAGTTTTTGACCTTGTTTGGCAAACGCGGGCAGATCAGCGGTGACGGCGACGGCGGCAATGTTGGCTGATTGAGGATTGATATCTGGCGGCAATTGGATGCCAAAGTTTTCTAGCATCGACTTAAAACTTTGATCGGTAAAGGGCGTGCTCTCGCCGGTACCCGGTAACCCCACTACCAAGCCATAACCCGTTAGGGTGTTACTGCGTACCCCAGCCACCTCCGCCACATCTTTGATGCGCGCGGCCAGGCTTGGCATCGCCACCGTCAGCAGGACTATCGATAACAACCACTTTTTCACGTCAACTCTCCGGCACATTGTAGGGCTACAAGGTGACATTAAAGAATCGTGCCAACCAGCCTTGCTCTTGGGTATCTTGTCGCTCACCGGTGCCTGAATACTGAATTCTGGCGTTGGAAATTCGGGTCGATGCAATGGTGTTGTCAGGGCCGATATCGGCCGGACGAATGGTGCCGCTGAGACGAATGTACTCATCCCCGGAGTTCAAAGTAAGCCACTTTTCACCACGCACCATCAGGTTACCGTTCGCCAGCACATCCACCACCTGCACAGAGATAGAGCCTTGAAGACTGTTACTTTGATCCGCTGAGGTAGAGCCAGTTACCGAATTGTCATTACTGACTTCGTAAGACAAGGTTCGCTCGCCAATGGTGATCTCTTCACCACCAAGCGAGAGGGGATCCATGGTCAGATCATTGGATTTGGCTAAGTCAGAACTGGCGCTTTTTTGTGCTTGGGTATTTTCTTCCAGCATCACGGTCACAATGTCGCCTAGCCCGCGAGGCTTGGAGCCATCATAGAGATCACGCTGTTCACTGGCATTAAACAAAGAGCCCGTTGCCGTAGCATAGTGCTCAGGAGGTTGTTGTGGGCGAATCGGCGACCATGCTGGATCGTCCGCTTTGGGATCGTCACGTTGGCGCAACAAGCCAATCAAGCCTTCGCTCTCTGGTGTGGTGTCCCCTTCTACCGCGTCGGTGGTCGAGGTCGCTTGGTCAAGATCACTGCCTGTATCTTGTTGCCCCGGCAATGAACAGCCAACCAGCCCCAACAAGGTGGCAAAGAAAAGGCCTGGGATTAATACACGTTGCACCGACATCATTGCCTCCTAAACCTTACTTAAAGCTGCTGATTGACGTAGCTGAGCATCTGGTCAACCGACGAGATCACTTTGGAGTTCATTTCGTAGACACGCTGAGCCTCAATCATGTTCACCAGCTCTTCAGTCACATTGACGTTAGAGGTTTCCAGCATCGATTGCTTGACTTCACCAAAGCCATCAAGCCCGGGAACGCCTTCTTGTGGATCACCACTCGCGCCGGTGGGTAGGTAAATATTTTGGCCTATTGGCTCCAACCCACCTGGGTTAATGAAATCCACCGTAGTAATTTGACCCAGTACCTGGTTCTCTTGCTGACCTCGTAATCGCACAGACACTTCACCATCGGTTCCGACCGTCACTTGCACCGCATCGTCGGGAACGGTGATTTCAGGCTCTAGCGTATAGCCTGAACCTGACGTCACTATCGTGCCTTCATCATTCAAGGTAAATTGACCGTTACGCTGATAGCCGATGTTGCCATCAGGGAGCAGCACTTGGAAAAAGCCGTCTCCCTCAATCATCATGTCGAGGGCATTGTCTGTGGTTTGCACATTACCATTGGTGTGGACACGCTGGGTGGCCACCACCTTTGAACCGGCACCGAGCATCAATCCACTTGGCAACTCAGTGTTCTGTGAGGATTGCCCACCTGGTTGGTTAATGTTCTGGTAGAAGAGATCTTCAAACACCGCGCGTGATTTTTTAAACCCGACCGTGGATGCGTTGGCTAGGTTATTCGAAATCGTCGAGATATTGGTCTGCTGCGCATCAAGTCCGGTTTTACTGACCCATAATGCTGGATGCATAATTACTTCCTCTTAATAAACCTTAGCCAAGCCGCAATAGTGATGCTGACGACTCGTCCATTTTTTCTGCGGTTTTCATTAACTTCACTTGCATTTCAAAATGACGTTGCAAGTCGATTAACCCAGTCATCTCACCCACAGCGTTGACGTTACTGCCTTCTAACGCCCCTGTTTGCAGCGTGACACCAGCATCGGCTGGAAACACGGTGCCGGCCTCTTTGGGTTTAAACACACCGTCTTTGTCTTTAAAGAGATCTTGATTATCTGGGCGAACCAGTTTGATTCTATCCACCACTTCCATCGCATCAGGTGGCGCACCTTGGGGGAGTACAGAAACACCGCCGTCTTTGCCCACTTCAATTTTTGCTGCAGGGAGGGGAATAAATATCGGGCCCCCACTCTCTCCGAGGATGAGGTTACCATTGCTGTTTTGGAGTAGGCCGGTTTGATCCACTTTGAGATGGCCGGCACGGGTGTAGCCTTCTTGCCCTTGGCTGTCTAGCACTGACATCCAGCCTTCACCTTGCACCGCCACATCCAGATTACGACCTGTGGTAATGGTTGAGCCTTGCTCGAAGCTGTATCCAGGTCGCTCAGTCATGTTGAATACTCGACTGGGTAACCCCTCGCCATAAGCTTGCATTGATCGAGACTGTTCAAGGTCAGCCCGGAAACCGGTGGTGCTGACATTGGCCAAGTTATTAGCGCGCAATTGCATAGCCTGCATATCTTGCTTTGCGCCACTCATGGCAAGGTATAACGAGCGATCCATAATTGGTTGCCTCCACAATCGTTCTACACAGAAGAAAGCAAAGAGCGTGCCAGCAATTTTATTCCTTTAAGATCAATCTATTACTAGTATTTTCGCCGCCAGAAAGAGGGAAGAGGAGAGGGGAAATGGAAAAGCCTTGCCGCCCTATCAGTGGGCGGCAAGGTTAATGTCACTAACGAATTTGTAGAATATTTTGTTGCATCTGGTTACTCACTTCCAGGGCGCGTGAGTTAGCCTGAAAGTTTCGCTGCGCGGTAATCAAGTCAACCAGCTCTTGGGTCATATCGATATTGGACTGCTCGATCGTCCCGCTTTTTACCTGACCAAAGGCGCCTTGCATCGCTTCACCAAAAACGGGGTCACCCGAATCTTGAGTCACATCCCATTGGGTATTGCCTACTTGGGCTAAGCCTTGCTGGTTGGCGACGCGCACCATCGCAACCCGCCCCAACGCGACATTTTCACCGTTACTGTAGGTCGCCATAATGGTGCCTTTAGGATCAATATCGACCTTGGTGAGATACCCCGTGGTTGCACCGTCGTCAGTAAATTTACGCATCTCAAACGGCGCGGCATATTGAGTCGGATTATCGAAGTTGAGCGTGAGCTGCTGGTCACCGTCAGCCCCGTTCATTTCTAGCCCGGCACCCGCTGGCCCCAAGGCATCGGTCACGATCGGGTTACCGCCATTGATGCTGTTCACCGAGCCATCGGAGTTAAAGTCGATGGTGTGGCCAACCTGTCCAGCGGCATTGGTAGCATTACCGCCTTGGATATTCACCGGCTTCTCACCTTCAGGATCTGTCATGGTGTAGTACACCGACCAACTGTTCGGATTCGCCGGATCGTTACCTTTTACATAATACGTCGACAATTTGTACGGCTGACCCAGTGAGTCATAGACCGTTGCCGACGTTTGCTTGTTATAGGTTTCTGGATCTTCAAAATTAAACTGTGCGGGATCTTTCTCTTCCCCGCCGGCCGGTAAGTTCAAGCCAATATCGACATTTTCTGATGCACGAGGCTGGCCAAACTGATCGGGCACATTGAGCGACTGCGGCTCATAAGACGAAACCTGCTGGGTGTCAGGGTCGACATTATAACCGAGCAAATACTGACCCTCAGAGTTGATAATGTCGTTATTTTTATCAAGGTGGAAGGCACCGTTGCGCGTTAAGTGGTAATCGTTATTTTGCAGCTTGTCATTTGACACGCCGAAAAAGCCGTTACCGCTAATCCGCAAATCAAGTGGGTTGTTGGTGTAGATACTTGAGCCTTCGTGGAACTGCTGTGCCACGGTCGACGTTTGTACACCGGTCCCGTTAGTGGTCTTCGAGTTTGAGAAGATGGAGGTTGAGTAGACATCACCAAACTCAGCACGCGATTCCTTAAAGCCATACGTATTGGCATTCGAGATGTTGTTACTGGTGGTGTTCATGTCTTTCTGGGCCGCACCAAGGCCACTTAACGCAATATTAAAACCCATTGCTTTTCACTCCTAATAAATCGGTTAGCCTTTCGTCACATTTCCGACGTCGGCGTTACCGACCTCTAGCACTTCAGCCAGTTTCATCGGTGAGGAAAAGCCAGCAATATTCAACATCACATTGCCATCGCCATTCCCCAGCAAGACACTGTTTACATTGGCATAGGTCGACACATCAAACTCTTGGGTTTGGCCATCAACCATGCCACTTACTTTAATTTTGTACGTGCCCTCCGGCATAGGATTGCCGTTATCGTCGAGCCCGTCCCATTCAACGCGGTGATCACCCGGCGGTTTAGCGCCCATACTGAAGGTTCGCAATAGTTGCCCTTGCTCGTTTTCCACTCGAACACTGACATTATCCAGCGCTTGGGGCAGCTTCACCATTCCTGCAACACCGCCCGTTTCACCCTTCACCCCGGTGGAGCCGGGGACGAGGACGTCACGTCCAACCAAAGATGACGCTTGCAATGCCTGGTTAGACGTAATCGACTCATTGAACGTATCAAATTGCTTATTCATTTTGCCGATGCCCTCAACCGTGGCAAACGACGCCATCTGTGAGATCATCTTGTCATTATCGACAGGTTTAGACGGATCCTGCTGTGACAGCTGTTTGGTGAGCAATTTGAGAAAGTCTTCCTGCTCGAGTGCTTGCTTACCCGTGGTCGAGTCTTGCTTCTCTTGCAGTTTTTTCTCTTGCTGCGCCTTTAGCTGGTCAATGTAGGACAGTCCGTTCGTTGAACCTGTACCGTCAATTCCGGCCATCTTCGCCTCCTACATTACTGACCCATCTGAAGCGTACGCATCAGCATTTGTTTACTCGCATCGGCCACCTGCACATTGGTTTGATAGGCGCGCGATGCGGAAATCATGTTCGCCATCTCTTCCATCACATTGACGTTCGGCTTAAAGATATACCCTTCATCATTCGACATCGGATGGTTGGGGTTATATTCCGCGCGTAATGGTTTCTGGCTTTCGACAATACCATCAATGTTGACTGGCACACTTTCACCCTGCTGCTTAAAGCGATTAAGCTCCGCAGAGAAAATCGGATGCCGGGCTCGATACGTCTCTTCAGCAGAGCTGCTCACCGAATTGGCATTGGCCAGGTTACTTGATGTGGTGTTCAATCGTACTGATTCGGCACTCATAGCCGATCCCGACACGTTAAAAATATTAAACAAACTCATCGATTATTTCCCATTCAATGCCTTTTTCATGTTCTTGAACTTAGAGCCAAGAAAATCCAGTGAGGCTTGGTATTCCAGTGCGTTCTGCATGAACAAGTTCTTTTCTAATTGCGCATCAACCGTGTTGCCATCGCCGGTATCTGGCTGTGTGGGGATACGGTACTTCTTTTCCCCCATCACTTGGCTAGAGGCAGCAATGTGCCGCTCATTGGTGCGGCTTAGGCCAATACTTGCCTCGGATGTTGCCGCTTTTAGGGCGCGTTGAAAGTCGATGTCTTGCGCCTTGTAACCTGGCGTGTTGGCATTTGCAATGTTGCTAGACAGGGTTTCTGCCCGCTTGCCTCTTACGCCAACCGTGTGCTGATGCACACCAAGTGCATTGTCAAATGTGATCGCCATGGACAACCTCCGAGTTCTTACTGCATGGAATAAAGCAAACAGGGTGCCAAGTTTCTAGCAAGGCTTCTTTTTTATCTTAAACCCAGGTGGGACGTGGACTGAGAGCAGGGGCACTGATGGACGAAAAACGAGAGCGCGGGACTAGGAGGCAAAAAAGCGGCAAACAATGTGCCGCTTTTTGCCATCCTCTATTTAAGCTTATAAATAATGCCAGGGTTACAGCGAATCATCTCGAACTTGTCAGTTAACCCCGTGAGTGACTCCGACGCGCCCAATATCAAATAACCGCCGGGATTCAGTGCTCCCGCCATTTGATTCAACACTTTAGCTTTCATATCAGGTGAAAAGTAAATCAATACATTACGACAGAAAATGATGTCAAACTTTCCTAAAAGGCTGTAGCTTTCCATCAAGTTTTGTGGGCGGAAGGTCACCATGCGCTTTATATTATCTTTGATCCGCATTTTGCCGTCACCGACATCTTCAAAAAACGTACGACGACGCTCTGGCGACAGCCCGCGTCCTAGTGCTAGGTTGTCATAAATCCCCTGACGACAGGCTTCTAACATCGACGTAGAGATATCGGTGGCGGTGATGCTTACGCTGCCCATCATGCCAGGTTTACGCTGCTGGGTTTCCGCAACTGTCATGGCAATCGAATACGGCTCTTGTCCTGACGAACTCGCCGAGGACCAGATTTTAATCGGCTTACGTGATTTAGCCAGCTCGGGTAACAAGCGATGTGCCAGCACCTCATACGGATAGGTATCACGAAACCACAATGTTTCGTTGGTGGTCATCGCATCAATGGCCGCAACCGCGAGTTCACGATTACGCCCCGTAATCACCGACTTTATCAATTCTGACAGCGACCCCACGCCAAATTTATTCACCAGCGGGCTCAAGCGGCTACGTACCAGATACTGCTTGCTGTCTCCCAGTACGATCCCACACTTGGCTTCGAGATGTTTGCAAAAGTCTCGATATTCTTGGTCACTGATTGCTACATTTGTCATTAATTAACTCAATCGCTTTGGTTGGGTTACGACTTAACCGCCTCGAGTACGGCAGAGCCCAATTCATCTGGGTCGAACTTCGCGATAAACGAGTTAGCCCCGACACGCTCAACCATGGCCTCATTAAATACCCCACTCAATGATGAGTGCAATACTACATGAAGATCTTTAAGACTCGAATCTTTTCTAATCTCAGTTGTGAGGGTATAGCCATCCATTTCAGGCATTTCGATATCGGAGATCACCAAGGCAAGTTGACTATAGATGCTTCCCTCGGCGGCCATTTCTTTCAGTTTATCGAGAGCTTCTTTACCATCTTGTACCAAGATAACGTCATAGCCGACGCTTTCAACCGCGCGCTTCACCTGCCGGCGTGCAACGCTGGAATCATCGGCCACTAGCACTTGACTCGGAGCACTTTCTTCCCGCTCTTCACGTTTCGAGAGTACTTCCTCACTCACATCTTCATTCACAGGTGCGATTTCATTGAGAATTTTCTCAACATCGAGCACTTCCACCAACTCGTTATCAATTTCGGTAACCGCCGTGAGGTAGTGGGATCGCCCTGTCCCTTGAGGAGGGGGGAGAATTTTTTCCCAGTTCATATTAACGATACGCTCGACCGAGCCGACAAGGAAGCCCTGCATCGAACGGTTGAATTCTGCAATGATCACAAAGCGATTCTCTGGGTCAGGAATAGCTGGCCCGCCAGTTGCAAGGCTCATGTCGATGACAGAAACGGTTTGACCGCGGATGTGAGCCACGCCTTTCACCAAAGGATGCAAATTTGCCATTGCGGTAAGTCGTGGGCATTGCAGCACCTCTTTGACTTTAAAGACATTAATGCCAAAGCGCTGTTTTCTCATCAGGCGGAAAGTCAACAGCTCTAACCGGTTTTGTCCTACCAGCTGCGTACGCTGGTTGACCGAATCAAGAACACCACCTGTCATAAGATAAACTCCATATTGCCCCGTTTTTTTTGTAGAGTAGCATGGTAATCATAGTGGGTAATCACATGACTCTCGAGAAAAGAAGGGATTTTTTTCTTAACGTCCGCTACTGCTGGATTGAACTATGCCCAAGATATCACGTTTATTTATCGTCGTTTGGCTTACAAGCTTTAGCATAAGTATAGCTGCTGCGACAGTAAGTCAAATTGAAGCGGTGCAAGAAGCCGCGGAGGCGCATGTCGCCGATATTATTTCGCTGCCTAAAAATGGCGAACTCAACATCGCGGCGGGGAACCTTGATTCGCGTATGCGTCTCACCGATTGCCCCGTGCCACTCGACACCAAAGTGCCAGGCCGTCAACAGATTAATACCTCAGTAACCGTGATGGTGTCTTGTGATCGAGACAACTGGCAAGTGTATATTCCGGTTAAAATCGAGCTGATGACCCCCTCGGTTGTCGCAAAGCGACCGCTCAATCGTGGCATGATTATTGCTTCAAATGATGTAGCCGTTCAGATGGTAAATAGTCGGTTTCAACGCGGGCATACCTATACGCAACCCGCACGTTTAATTGGCTCTAAAGTCAAACGAACCGTGGGGATAGGTGAACCGATCAGCAGTAACGATGTCTGCGCCGTGTGTCGAAATGATGACGTTTTGATCACTGCGCAAGGAAACGGACTGAACATTGTTGCAAAAGGCACGGCATTAAGTGATGGCGCTCTAGGTGAGCAAATAAAAGTGAAGAACAATAAATCTAACCGGATTGTCGATGCTACAATCTCAGCGGTCGGCGAAGTAACGGTTAATTTCTAACTTTTTACGTCACACTGCTAAAGTAACAGCAAGGTGTGCCGATACGCTGAGCAACGGACTCAAAAAGCGACTGACAGTAAGGCGATGTTATGGCGAGTATTGACCAACTACGTGGTAATCAGCAACCCCTGACCACAACTCGTAATACGAGTAACCAGACCCAAACACAAGAAACGCAAGGCGGCTCAGTTCGTGAACAGCAAGGGGTGAAAGCCCAAGACGACGCTGTTTCGCTCAGCCAGCAAAGCCAAGTGATCGATAAAATGAATCAGAAAATGGCATCTGAGCCCTATTTTGATAGCGCTAAAGTTGATCAAATCAAACAAGCGATATCAAACGGCTCTTATAAAGTGGATCCTGACAAGCTTGCCGCAAACATGATGCGTTTCGAGAACGATCTCAACGACAGCTAAGCTGATTGGAGTAGTTATGACCCCTACTGCGCCTTTAACAACCTTGGTTGAACAGCAACTCGAGCGAGTCCAAGCGCTACAAAGTGTGCTCGAGCAAGAAGCCGGTGTCATTGCCAGCCGCGCCTCCGAAGATATCGAAGCAATCGCCAAACAAAAACAATCACTTATCAACGAAATTCAACGCAATGACGCGCAAATCAGTCGTCACCCTGAACGTGATTTGCTTAACCATGATCAGGCGTTAATTGAACACGTGAGTGCCATTCAATCCACGCTCTCTGCCTGTAAACAACAAAATGAAACCAATGGTGTTGCACTTCAGCGCGCCAGTTTAAGCATTCATCGCCTGCGCAATCTGTTCCAAGAAAGCGGTGGTAAGTCAGAACTGACCTATAACCAAGACGGTAACGCATCGGGGAGAAAAACCCTGGGCACTAACGTCAAAGCGTAACGTCCTCCCCACGCACCACCACGCCTAACGGCCAGACACGCCGAACCTAACGGGTACCTGTGAGCTTTACTTTCCTTACTTGCCTTATCGCCGTGCTTCCATCTGCCTGTCTTTTGCCGCCTCTAGTTTGTTCCCTAAGACAGCGTGATGCGCTATCGCGCCACTATACTATAGAGTCTGATTCAAACACTAAAAAAGCGAGCATAGTGCTCGCTCTCCGTCTAAAAGGCAGGGTCGCTTGTTACACCCACCCGCTTGAGTGCCAAGATGTTGGCGTCATCCATCGTATTTAACCAAAGAAAGACGCCATAGTGGCTAGAAAATAATATTATTGTTATTCGGTACAGGCTGCGCTTCGCCATAGCGTTTCATTTTCTGCATGGTATCAAGATCAAGTTCGAGTTCTGTGACGTAACTATCACCAACTTTGTAACTCGCCACCACTTCGGCGCCGCGAATAATGCCATCGACGGCGCCTTGCGTATTGTCACGACCTAAACTTTGATCGTTGACGCTCGAACGGCTGCTGACCCGCAAGCCATAAACTTGCTCGCTCAACTCTTTGTAGGCGTCCACTTTAGAGGCACGCATAGCACGGGTTTCTTTTTCTTCTTGGGTTGCGCCTTGTTGCGCACTGATCGATGCCATTCCCACCGCAGAAATGATATTTTCTTCTTTCATCTTGGTTAATGGCTGACAGGCTGACAGCATCAGCAAGATTGCGATGACAAATCCGTGTTTCGTAAACATTTATCTACCTTACTCTTTCCTATACTAAGGTTTTAGCACCACTGTCTCACGCTTCACGCGGTTTTGATCATCTCGAATAATCACGCCATCGCGTTTGCGAACCTTGTATAAACTATCAATATCACGCCCAATACGATCGGCCGGCAAGAAGCCTTGCGCCGAGGCAACCACCACGCGAGATTCCATACCGATTACTCGGGCATTGACCAATACCCCGCCGCCTTGACGCAACATAGTTCCCGTCAATACATAATCGATTTGTTGTTCAGGGTTCAGCTCTTTCCAGTCTCGGCTAATGGTAAAATCGCCGTCTTCCGTGACCCGAATCGCGCCCGTCGATTTAAAGTCAATCACCGTAAAGCCGCGGCGCTGCATTTGGTAAATCAGCCCCTCGGTCACGGTGTTACCTAACCAGTTGGTCTCATCCATTTTTTGCAAATCAACAAACGAGGTAACCGCCAAGGGCGTTCGCGCTGTCAAATACGCATTGGTGGCTAACAGCTCATCGGCCATGCTATTTAGAAAGTAATCAAGGGTGTGACGTGGCCGCTGCTTAAGGAAAAACTCACTGCCCGAATACGGCTCTTTGCCGTTATAAATTGGCGTGTAAGCACAGCCTGTTACCCATAGCGCTACTATCGCCACTATCCACTTTTTCATCGTATCATGCTCCGCGCTCAGTCATCGATGTGAGACAAGTGTGTCATTAAGGGTATCGGTTGATTTCATTAAACCTTTACCTTTGATTGCTGGCTCTATTTGGGTACACAACTTGCATCAGCGTCTTTGCGTCATCTTTTTGGTAGGTCTTAACCCTACGCACTAATAGATTGAAAGCAATTTCCATACCCACTAAGTGAGATCTTGACTATGAAAACCCTTTTGGCGCGGTTAACGCTCATTGTCAGCCTGAGTGTCGCTCCTTGGGCGCACGCGGCGTGGTATGAAGTATCAGCCAGCTCCCCGATACTCGAAAGCCAGCAAGCCGCCCGTGTTCGGGCACTTGAAGCCGCAACCTTTGATGCCATGCGCTTCGCCGGTGCCGATGTAGGCAGCTTGCAGCAACTCAAGCGATTTTACTCGCAAGTCAAAGCTGGTTATCAGTTTAGCGGCAATGCGGTGCGCGAAGTACAAGTGTTAGAAGAAGGCACGCAAGGCGGCAATTATGTTGTCAACCTACGCTTAGATATCTATCCATCGGCAAACGCTTGCCACAAAACCCAGTATAAAAAAGGCATGGTATTAACACGTTTTCCGATTGTTGCCCCCCAACAAGCCGCATTAGGGGGCATTTATCAATTTGGCGATGACTTTTCAGTGCTGTTAAACCGTGAGATTAAACAGCACGCACAAAGCTTTATCGGGCGTGGTATCGCCAATGTCGATGTCTCGCCCAATTCGCCCCGCACGGTGGCTATGTTAGCGGAAGACAAAGACGCACAGTTTGTGATCACAGGCGCAATCACTGATTTGTCTGCCACCACCGACGCCAGCGGCTTTGGTGAAGCGCAAAATAACCGCCAATTGGCCGTCAATGTTCAGGCAATGGACAGTGAGAGTGGTGAAGTCATATTTCAACGCCGCTATCGCGATGTCGCCCAATGGCCGTTTGAACGCCATAGCCAAGTCGATACTCAGACCGCGCGCTTTTGGCAATCTCCTTATGGGCAAATGGCGCGCCGAATGAGCCGAAATATATTGTTAGATTTGGAGTCGTCACTGTCTTGTCGCGCCAGTAAGCCAGAAATCGTCGCCCTCAAAGACAATATTGCACAAATCAATGTCGGGCGTATCAATGGGGTGAAACAAGGCGATCAATTAAACCTTTGGCACATTGCCTCGTTCACCGATGATTTAGGTATCGTCCGTACTCAACGTCGAAAAAGCGGGATCACTCTGACTGTTGCACGCGTTTATGAAAGCAGCGCTGAAGCCGTGGTTCAGCCCAATAACCTCAGCGGCAGCATACAAATCGGCGACATAGTGACCAAAGGGGTTAATTAAATGAAAACAGGCGCTTAAATCGCGCCTGTTTTTACGTATAATATCGACACGCTCTCATAGCTCAACAGGATAGAGCAGTCGCCTCCTAAGCGATCGATCGGGGTTCGAGTCCCTGTGGGAGCGCCATTATCGTTCTATATGGCTATAACCAGGTTAAGGCCTGTGTATAGGTTACCAGCAGCCAGAGGCTGGCCATCGCCATCACACCAGCGACAATATCATCCAACATGATCCCCAAGCCACCGTGAACATGTTTATCCAACCAGCTGATCGGCCAGGGTTTCGCCATATCAAAGATGCGGAATAACACAAAACCGGCTAAAACGGTTTGCCAATCGGTGCTGGGTACCAAGGCCATGGTTAGCCAGAATCCTACGAACTCGTCCCAAACGATCGCGCCATGATCATGCACTTGCATATCTTTAGACGCCCGCCCGCAAATAGCAATGCCGGCAAGGCCTCCGACAATAATGGCCACCCACAGTCCAAGGGTGCCGCCGTAATTGATAAACGCAAGATAAAACGGCACCGCAAATAAGGTACCGACCGTCCCGGGTACAATCGGTGACAAACCACTACCAAAGCCAAGCGCAAGCAGATGGTATGGATTGGTCAAAGATAAACGATGTTTAGGATCCGTCACGATGTGGCTCCTTAAAATGATCCCATCCAGACAGCACCCAATCGAGAGGCTGATTGTCTGCTACAAGCTCAAGGCGATGGTTGCCGGTTATTTGCCCGATGCATTGCACACCCACGCCACTGTGCTTGAGTGCTGTATCTAATGTGCCACGGTGTAGCTCAGGGACAGTAAAACACAGTTCATACTCCTCACCACTGGTCAGGGCAAGTTTTTGTGCCTGCTCGACACTGGCTTGATCGGCCAACAAGGCTTCAGAAAGTGGTAATTGCGCCACATCGACTTTTGCGCCAACACCGCTGGCGGTGAGGATGTGGGTTAAGTCTGCGTGTAGACCATCAGAAATATCAATCGCCGCTGACGCGATACCCCGCAATGCCTGTCCTGCGGTTACTCGAGGCTGAGCGCGATAATGACGATTGATTAATGTGGTTGCGCGAGCCTTATCAACCACTGTCTTACCTAGAATATAATCAAGCCCGGCTTGGCTCTCACCCAGTATGCCGGTCACAAAAATCCAGTCGCCCGGTTTCGCCCCCGCGCGCGTCAAGGCCTGCCCTTTAGGCACATGGCCATGTAAGGTAATGGTGATGCTTTTGGGCCCACGTGTGGTATCACCGCCAATCAGCTGGACCTGAAAATGCTCGGCAAGGGCAGCAAAGCCTTGGCAAAAACCTGCCACCCAGGCATCATCGGGCTCTGGTAAGGTAAGTGCCAGAGAACACCACGCTGGCATTGCCCCCATCGCAGCTAAATCACTCAAGTTCGAGGCCAACGCCTTGTGCGCCACATCAGAGGCACTCGCAGTCGGAAGAAAATGCGTCCCCTCCACCAGCGTATCTGTGGTCACCACTAACTGGCAGCCTTCAGGGACCTCGACCAACGCACAGTCATCACCAATACCTAAAGCGACATCACGACGCTTGACCGGCTGACGAGCGAAGTAGTCGCGAATCAAATCAAATTCGTTGCGTGTCATAAACACTATTTTGTTGGATAGAACAATAAAAAGGCCAGCAGTGCTGGCCTAGTCGGGAAGGGATTAACGTAACCGAGGGTACGCTTTATCCAAGACACCGTTGACAAACTTATGGCTGTCTTCTGCGCCAAAACGTTTTGCCAGTTCAACGGCCTCATTGATAACCACTTTGTAGGGGACATCGTCGCACTTGATCAGCTCATACATCGCAAGACGCAGTAAGGCATGCTCCATATCATCTAAATCCTGCAAAGGACGTGACAAGTATGGGCGCATCTTACTATCAAGTTCTTGATGGCTAAGCGCAACACCGCTAAACAGATTACGAAAGTAAGCAACGTCTGTTTCTGGTTCACGTAGAAGCGGCTCGGTTTTCTGATGCTCGTCTTCTTCTTCGTATTTATCTGCGGCAAGAAACGCGGCTTCAATATCAGCAACATTACCTTGCGCTAGCTGCCATGAATAGATGGCTTGCAATGCAAATTGGCGTGCATTACGTCGTGCGGCTGGTTTCACTTTAACCCCCATTTAGGATTCAATTTGGGACAGAACATTCACCATTTCAAGCGCGCTCAGTGCAGCCTCTGCCCCTTTGTTACCAGCCTTGGTACCTGCGCGTTCGATCGCTTGCTCAATGGTGTCGACCGTTAGCACACCAAATGCGACTGGGGTTTCAAACGCCAGTGCAACTTGTGCCAACCCTTTATTACATTCTCCGGCGACATAGTCAAAATGCGGTGTGCCACCACGGATCACTGATCCAAGTGCCACAATCGCGTCATAGCGACCGCTCTTGGCGAGCTTTTGGGTCACCACAGGCAACTCGTAGGCACCTGGGCAACGCACCACGGTGATATTATCGTCGTTGACTTGGCCTTGGCGCTTCAGTGCGTCAACCGCACCATCTAGCAAACTCTCGTTGATAAAGCTATTAAAGCGAGAGATAACAATAGCAACCTGCGCGTTGGGCGCGGCAAATGCCCCTTCGATTACGTTCATGAGCCTTCCTGTGACTTGCTTTCCGGAATGAGAAACCGCGCGATTCTACCACATTTTTATCCAATGGCACCATGTTCCGTACCAGTGGATAATGGTGCCTATCGCGCGTCGTTGTTATACGTTATTCGGTGACGTATTCCACCACGTTCAGGCCAAAGCCAGACAAGGCATGATAACGCTTGGTTGATGAAGACAGCAGGCGCATTTGCTTGACACCAAGATCCGCCAATATTTGCGATCCAATCCCCACTCGGCGAGAGGTCCCCTGCCACTTGGCACCGGCCGGTTTCTCACCTTTATCTTGCGCTTCAAACGCTTTTACCTTGTTAACAATAGCTTCGCTGGTTTCTTCTTTACCTAGAATCACCAACACCCCGCCTTCATCGCTAATCCTCTGCATCGCACGGTTCAGACTCCAACTGCGCTCAGCGGTGCGGTCAGACTGGAGTACATCGGTAAAGGTATCTTGCAGATGAACACGAACCAGGGTTGGATCGGCAGTTACTTCGCCTTTACACATCGCGTAGTGGATTTGATCATCGATGGTGTCACGATAGGTCACCAAATCAAATTCGCCAAACTCCGTCGGCAGTTTACAAGACGCCACCCGCTCGATGGTGGTCTCGTTGAGATTACGGTATTCAATCAAATCGGCAATGGTGCCCAGCTTGATGCCGTGCTTGTCACAGAACACCTCCAAGTCAGGGCGACGTGCCATGGTGCCGTCTTCATTTAAGATCTCAACAATCACAGAAGCTGGGCTGTAGCCACCTAAACGGGCCAAATCGCACCCTGCTTCAGTGTGGCCAGCGCGGGTGAGTACCCCTCCCTCTTG
Organism: Salinivibrio sp. HTSP; assembly: GCF_003390965.1. NCBI lineage: Bacteria > Pseudomonadati > Pseudomonadota > Gammaproteobacteria > Vibrionales > Vibrionaceae > Salinivibrio > Salinivibrio sp. HTSP. The sequence goes on along the minus strand of NZ_PXUD01000002.1, from coordinate 16,441 downwards.
CGCCATCAAGGGGAAGACATGGCCCGGCTGCACCAAGTCAGCCGCTTTAGCGTCGGGGGTAACTGCGGCTTGTACGGTGCGCGCGCGGTCAGCCGCCGATATCCCTGTGGTCACCCCTTCGGCCGCTTCAATCGACACGGTAAAGGCGGTAGAAAATTGCGCGTTATTGTCGGACACCATCAAGGGCAGTCCAAGCTGCTGGCAGCGCTGCTGAGTCAGCGTCAAGCAAATCAATCCTCGACCGTGGGTGGCCATAAAGTTGATCGCTTCTGGTGTCACTGCCTCTGCCGCGATGATCAAATCGCCTTCGTTCTCGCGATCTTCGTCATCCATCAACACCACCATTTTACCTTGGCGGATATCGTCAATGATTTCTTGAGCGCTACTAATTGCCATCTTGGGATCCTTATTTCAAAAAACCGGAACGGGCCAATGTTTCCAGGCTGATACCCGTTGATTGTGTCGGCTCAGCCGCCTTATCACCGAGCATCAATCGCTCGAGGTAACGGGCGATCACATCGACTTCGATGTTTACCTTGCGCCCGGGCGCAAAGTGCTGAATGGTGGTTTGCTCGGCGGTGTGCGGCACGATTGTGAGTTTGATATGGCTGCCATTCACTTCGTTCACTGTCAAACTGATACCGTCCACCGTGATAGAGCCTTTCAATGCCACATACTTCGCGAGATCAGACGGCAATGCAATCCAGTACTCCCAGGCACGACCCGTTTGACTGACTGATGTGACTTCACCCAGACCATCAACATGGCCGGAGACCATATGGCCGCCAAAGCGGATGGTCGGCAGCATGGCCTTTTCAAGGTTGACGTTATCTCCTACCGATAAAGCGCCCAGCGACGAACGCGCCAAGGTTTCCGAGGAGACATCGGCGCTATAGCCCGTTGCGGTCAATGCAACCACGGTTAAACATACTCCGTTGGTGGCGATGCTGTCACCCAATTTAACGTCGGCGAGATCAAGCTCGCCGCTGTCGATGGTCAAGATAACGTCTTGTCCTCGACGGCTTAGGGTTTGCACGCGCCCCATCGCTTCAATAATGCCAGTAAACATCGTCTTTAATACTCTTGCGTGGTCACAGCATGCTCAGAGAGCATGGCGGTTAAGCGAACATCGTCACCGATCACCTTCACCTGATTAAACTGGAAACGCGGTGCATCGTCCATCCGTTGCATCCCGTCTAACGCAACCAAGGGGCGACTATCGCCCCCTAACAACATTGGCGCTTGGTAAACGATCAGCTCATCAACTAACGATTCAGTGAGCAACTGAGCCGCCAGCCTCGCGCCCGCTTCTACCCATATTTTGTCAATATCATGTTCGGCCAGGGCGCGCAGAATGGCAGACAATGACGCACCTGGCATCACCCACTCATGAACGTTATCCGGCCACACCTGGTTACTCGGCGTATCAACAACACGGATCACATCGCCCTCTAGCTGATAAACAGCCGCATCAGGAGAGGTTTTATTGTCTTTATCCAAAATTACCCGTGTGGGTTGACGCAAGGATGACTGCGGGTAGGTATCGAGGATGTCAGCGGGAAGCTGACCATTGCGAATATTCAAGCTAGGATCATCGGCAAGCACCGTGGCACTGGTTGATAAAATGGCGCTGGCTTGCGCGCGAAATGCTTGCACATCGGCACGCGCGGGCTCACCGGTAATCCATTTACTTTGCCCATTCGCCAATGCCGTGCGCCCATCAAGGCTTCCCGCCAGTTTAAGCTGCACATACGGCATTTTAGTTTGCATACGTTTGATAAAACCAAGGTTCAGCGCTTTTGCCTGTTCAAGCATCACGCCCACAACCACCTCAATGCCTGCTTCTTGTAACCGTGCGATACCACGTCCGGCCACTTTAGGGTTTGGGTCTTGCATCGCGCACACCACGCGGCTGACGTTGGCAGCAATCAACGCATCGCAACACGGCGGCGTGCGACCATAATGAGAACAAGGCTCTAAGGTGACGTAAGCTGTCGCGCCTTGTGCGCATGCTCCCGCAGCCTTTAATGCATGCACTTCAGCGTGCGGGCCGCCGGGGGCGATATGAAACCCTTCACCGACCACTTCGTCGCCCTGTGCAATCACACAACCAACATTGGGATTAGGCGTGGTGGTATAGCGACCTTGGGCCGCGAGCGCTAACGCGCGCATCATCATGGTTTTATCGCGTTCGCTTTGACTCATTTTTGCAACCGTGCGATTTCTTCGCCAAATTCACGAATGTCTTCAAAACTATGGTACACAGAGGCAAAGCGAATATAAGCCACTTTATCTAGCTCCTTGAGCGCTTCCATCACCAAGTTCCCCACCATGGCAGAGCCAATTTCGCGCTCTCCGGTAGCGCGCAAACGTGACTTTATACTGTTGATCGCTTTTTCAATGTCATCGGCGCTCACTGGGCGCTTTTCTAATGCGCGTTGAATGCCGCCACGCAGTTTCTCTTCGTCAAACGGTTCTCGGTTGCCGTTGGTCTTAATCACCCGTGGCATCACTAACTCTGCCGTTTCGAACGTGGTATAACGCTCTGCGCACGCCAAACATTGGCGGCGACGGCGAACTTGGTGACCATCAGCCACAAGACGAGAATCGATCACTTTGGTGTCGGTAGCACCACAAAATGGACAGTGCATGAGTGTCGCCTCCTCAATATCGTCTTGCTAGTGTAACCGATTTGTAGCGATGAAAAAGCCTATTGAAGAGGACTTTATGGTGGTTTTGTGTGCTAAACAAACCCTGTAAGGTCGGTGATGCCTGTAAAAACAAAAAAGACGCCCTAAGGCGCCTTATAAGCTATTCATTTTCGTGCCAATAATTAGGCATACACAGGCAGGCGACGGCAAATCGCTTGCACTTTTTCTTTAGTCTCGGCAATCACTTGCTCATTACCGATGTTATCCAAGACATCACACATCCAGTGCGCAAGCTGTTCGGCATCTTGCTCGGTAAAGCCACGACGTGTAATCGCAGGCGTGCCTACACGAATGCCAGAGGTGACAAACGGACTGCGTGGGTCATTCGGCACACTGTTTTTGTTGACCGTGATATTAGCCGAACCCAGTGCTGCGTCTGCTTCTTTTCCGGTAATGTCTTTATCGATAAGGTCAACCAGCAACAGGTGATTATCGGTTGAGCCTGATACTATCTTGTAACCGCGAGCTTGGAAGCCTTTGACCATCGCGCGTGCATTATCAATCACGCGCGCTTGGTAGGCCTTAAACTCAGGCTCCATCGCTTCTTTAAACGCCACGGCTTTACCCGCAATCACGTGCATCAGTGGGCCACCCTGCCCGCCTGGGAATACCGCAGAGTTGAGCTTTTTATAGAGGTCTTCACCGGCATTCGACAAGATCAAACCGCCGCGAGGGCCCGCCAGGGTTTTGTGGGTGGTGGTGGTGACTACATGTGCATGTGGCAATGGATCTGGATATACGCCTGCCGCAATCAGACCTGCGACGTGCGCCATATCCACCAACAACCATGCACCGACTTTATCAGCGATTTCACGCATGCGCTTCCAATCCACCACTTGTGAATAGGCAGAAAAGCCACCGATCAGCATTTTCGGCTTGTGCTCCAGCGCCAGCTGTTCCATTTGCTCGTAATCGATCTTGCCAGCTTCATCAATGCCATAAGGGATCACATGGTAATGCTTACCAGAGAAGTTGACCGGCGAGCCATGGGTTAAGTGACCACCATGCGCCAAGCTCATACCTAGAACCGTATCGCCTGGATTTAGCAGGGCCATATAAACCGCGCTATTCGCTTGTGAGCCTGAATGAGGCTGCACGTTGGCATACTCACAACCAAACAGCTCACACGCACGCTCAATCGCGAGCGCTTCCGCTTTGTCTACGTACTCACAGCCACCGTAATAACGCTTACCTGGGTAGCCTTCTGCGTACTTGTTGGTCAGTTGAGAGCCTTGCGCTTCCATCACGCGTGGGCTGGTGTAGTTTTCTGATGCGATCAGCTCAATGTGTTCTTCCTGACGTGCCGTTTCTTCTTCAATGGCGGCGAACAGGGCGGGATCGTAATCCGCGATATTCATGTCACGCTTTAGCATTTGTCTCTCCTGACTTAACATTGGCGGGCAATAACCCCAAAAGCGAACGCTAGGGCGCTTTCAACTCCCCTAGCAAAAACGTGTGCTGGTGTGATGGCTTCGATCACCCCTTGGCTTAGTCGCCTTAACATGACAAATCAAAGCGATTAAGCCAAGGAAAATTGCTCATTCCAGCCGCCCACGCAAACGTTTTCGTTACCGCCATGACTGCGTTTGCTATTCTACAAAAAATCCACCCTGTCAGGTAGTCTGTGTCACACTTTTTTATTGCGCATGACGATGATAATGGTCGAGCGTCAACGCACATGGTCGGTGTAAAGATTTTACAGCTGAGTATCATAATGCTGACATTCTACATTCAAGTGATTTACCTCATCGGCTTTCTCTTAGACCTAATTGGCGATAAGATCCGCGCCCGAAAATTCCATTAACCTTTTTTACCGCCGGCCCGCTGGGTTTTGGCGGCCTTTTTGTTGTTATCACGTTTTTGTTTTTATCACGCTAATTAAGTAGGGAGAAGCCGTGTGAGTCAGTACCAACACAGCTTTAAAGAAGACATTATTGCTATCGCCTCGGGCGCGTTTCTCGTCGCCCAAGGGGTGTTTTTTTTGCAACAAGCCGGGCTCTTAACCGGGGGCACCACAGGTCTTGCCTTGTTGGTCAGCCAGTTTACCGACCTATCGTTCGGTACTTTGTATTTTCTGTGTAATTGCCCGTTTTATTTAATGGCGTGGTTTCGTATGAGCCCACGCTTTGCTGTGCGTAGCTTACTCGCGGGGGGCGCGGTATCGGTGATGGCTGACCATATTGCCTACTTCTTTGAAATTACCTGGCTGGCCCCTGCGTACTGTGCCGTCATTGGTGGTTTGCTAATGGGCGTCGGCATGCTGATGATTTTCCGCCACAATGCCAGCTTGGGCGGCTTTAACGTGCTGGTGCTCTATTGTCAGGACAAGTTTGGGATCTCGGCAGGAAAGCTACAAATGGGCATCGACTGCACCATTCTCGCGTTATCTTTCTTCCTTATCGATCTGAACCTGCTGATGTGGTCAGTGGTTGGCGCGATCGTACTCAACTTAGTGTTGGCGATGAACCACAAGCCTGGGCGCTATCAGGCGCATCCTGCTAACCCCAGCGCTTGAGCGGCCTATCAACGCCAAGCCATACAACAAGACGGCGCAAACCAACAAAGCCAAGCATGATGCTTGGCTTTTTCGTAGTGACTTAACTGCACTCAGACGCGTGATTAAATCGCTTCTTCGTCTTCCTCACCGGTACGGATGCGCACCACACGCTCAACATCAAAGACAAAGATTTTGCCATCACCGATTTTACCGGTTTGTGCGGTATCAATAATGGTATCGACACACTGCTCGGCTACATCGTTACTGACGATCACTTCAAGCTTCACCTTAGGCAAAAAGTCGACCATATATTCGGCGCCACGATACAGCTCAGTGTGGCCCTTTTGACGACCAAATCCCTTTACTTCTGAGACAGTCATCCCCGTGATGCCCACATCAGCTAGCGCTTCACGCACGTCATCGAGTTTAAATGGCTTGATGATGGCTTCAATTTTTTTCATTGTGTTATCCCTCTCGTTGGCCGCAGCCGGTCCTGATGGATCAAGTGTTTAGCTGAAATTGTATCGCAGCATGATAAAAAATCATCCATCGATTCACGCATAATACAAAAAAGCCGCCAATCGATGGCGGCTAATATCCTATTTCGCAGTTAACCTAGGGTCACGCGCGCGTTGCGGAACATACGCATCCAAGCACTGTCTTCGCCCCAATCATCGGGGTGGCAAGAGTTGGCGACGGTACGGAATACCCGCTCAGGATGCGGCATCATAATGGTGACGCGGCCCGACTCTGTGGTCAGCGCAGTGATGCCATTGGGTGAGCCATTCGGGTTGGCCGGATACGCTTGTGTTGGCTGGCCGTGATTATCGGTGTAACGCAGCGCTACCGTGCCTGACGCCTCAATCGCCGCCAGATGCTCAGCATCGCGCACCTCCACGCGTCCCTCACCATGCGATACCGCAATGGGCATCCGTGACCCCGCCATCCCAGCAAAGAAGGCGGAGGGGCTTGATTGCACTTCCACCATGCTAAAGCGGGCCTCAAACCGCTCGGACTCGTTACGAACAAATCGTGGCCAGTGTGCGGCGCCAGGGATCAGTTCATGCAAGTTCGACAGCATCTGACAGCCATTACACACGCCAAGTGCCAAGGTGTCTTCACGACTAAAGAAAGCACTAAATTGGTCGCGCGCGCGGCTGTTAAACAGAATGGATTTCGCCCAACCTTCACCGGCGCCCAACACGTCACCGTAAGAGAAACCGCCACAGGCCACCATCCCTTGGAAACCGTCCAAACTAATGCGTCCTGAGAGAATGTCACTCATATGAACATCCACAGCGTTAAAGCCAGCGCGATCGAAGGCGGCTGCCATTTCCACATGCGAGTTCACGCCTTGCTCACGCAAAACAGCCATGGTCGGTTGTTGGCCAGTAGCGATATATGGCGCAGCGATATCTTGGTGTACATCAAAGCTCAGGCGGGCGTGCAACCCAGGATCGGTCGCCTGTTTGGCGTCAAACTCTTGGCGTGCACAATCTGGATTATCGCGACGCGCTTGCATCTGATAGGTGGTTTCAGCCCAAATCTGACGTAGGTGCTGGCGACTGGCTTGATAAATAGGTACCTCACCATGACGCAAGATAATTTCATCACTATCACTTAGGCCGCCAATCAGGTGACTGCATGCGGTTAATCGATGTTCATCCAACACCGCCTTAACGCGCTCCAGATCTGGCGCTGCCACTTGGATCACCGCACCCAGCTCTTCGTTAAACAACACTGACAAGGCATCGTCGCCTAAACGGGCGATGTCGACGTCGATACCGGTGTGGCCGGCAAACGCCATTTCTGCCAAGGTAACGAACAGTCCGCCGTCGGCTCGGTCGTGATATGCCAGTAGCTTTTGCTCTGCCACCAAGGTTTGCATCGCATTGAAAAAGCCTTTTAGGCGGGCGCTGCTGGTGACATCGGCAGGCTTATCGCCCAATTGATGGTAAACCTGAGCCAACGCGGTTGCGCCCAGACGCTGCGCGCCTTCACCAAGATCAATCGCAATCAGCTGGCTGTCACCTTTATCGGTACGCAATTGTGGGGTCACGGTACGACGCACATCTTCCACGCGGCCAAAGGCGGTGATGATCAGCGACATCGGCGCGGTGACAGTTTTATTTTCATCGTCTTGCTGCCACTGGGTTTTCATCGACATCGAGTCTTTACCCACCGGAATGGTCAGTGACAGCTCAGGACATAGCTCCTCGCCCACGGCTTTGACCGCTTCGTACAAACCAGCATCCTCGCCCGGATGACCCGCCGCGGACATCCAGTTGGCAGACAGTTTAATGTTGGTCAGGCTACCAATATCGGCACAGGCGATATTGGTGAGTGCTTCCCCGACCGCCATTCGGGCAGAGGCAGCAAAGTCGAGCAAGGCTGCAGGCGTTCGCTCACCCATCGCCATCGCTTCGCCGTGATAACTGTCATAGCTTGCCGCTGTCACCGCACAGTTAGCGACCGGTACCTGCCACGGGCCGACCATTTGGTCACGGGCAACCAGTCCAGTCACCGAACGGTCGCCGATGGTGATCAAGAAGGTTTTCTCCGCCACCGCCGGCAAGCGTAAAACACGCTCACAGGCTTGTGCCAGCTCAATGCCTTGGGTGTTAAGCGCAGCACTGGTCACTTGCTGACGCGTGACATCCCGGTGCATTTTGGGCGCTTTACCCAGCAGAATATCCATCGGCATGTCGATAGGGGTATTGTCGAAGTGGCTGTCTTCAAGCGACAGATGACGCGCATCGGTGGCCTCACCAAGCACCGCGTACGGCGCCCGTTCACGCTCGCACAAGGCTTCAAAAAGCGCCATATTTTCCGGTTTAACCGCCAAGACATAACGCTCTTGCGACTCGTTACACCAAATGGCGAGCGGGCTCATTCCCGGCTCATCATTAGGAATATCACGCAAGTTAAAGCGTCCACCACGGCCGCCATCATCGACCAGCTCTGGCATAGCATTGGACAGGCCACCCGCGCCCACATCATGGATAAAGGCAATCGGATTGTCGTCGCCAAGTTGCCAGCAACGATCAATCACTTCTTGGCAGCGACGCTCCATTTCTGGATTCTCACGCTGTACCGAGGCAAAGTCTAAGTCTTCCGCCGACTGACCGGATGCCATCGACGATGCCGCTCCGCCGCCAAGGCCGATGTTCATCGCTGGGCCACCTAACACAATCAGCTTGGCACCCACCTCAATCTCGTCCTTTTGTACATGGCCGTCGCGGATGTTACCCATCCCACCGGCGATCATGATGGGTTTGTGATAGCCACGTACTTCCTCACCGGCATGTGAGGTCACCAATTGCTCATAGGTACGGAAGTAGCCCAACAAGTTAGGGCGACCAAATTCGTTGTTAAACGCCGCGCCGCCCAAAGGGCCTTCCAGCATAATATCGAGCGCAGAGGCAATGCGCTCAGGCTTGCCATAGTCTCGCTCCCACGGCTGAATAAAGCCCGGAATTTTGAGGTTAGAGACGGAAAAACCGACCAACCCTGCTTTGGGTTTTCCCCCAACACCGGTTGCCCCCTCGTCACGAATTTCACCGCCAGAGCCGGTCGCCGCGCCTGGCCAGGGTGAAATCGCGGTGGGGTGGTTGTGGGTTTCCACCTTCATCAAAATATGGGCAAGTTCATGATGATACTGATAGCTGTGGCTCTCTGGGCTAGGGAAAAAGCGCCCAACGTTTGAGCCCGTCATCACGGCCGCGTTGTCTTTATACGCCGACAGCACGTTATCTGGGGTTTTCTCGTAGGTGTTTTTGATCATCTTAAACAGCGATTTGGGCTGCTTTTCACCATCAATAGTCCAGTCGGCGTTAAAGATTTTATGTCGGCAATGCTCAGAGTTGGCTTGCGCAAACATCATCAGTTCGATGTCGTTAGGATTACGCCCCAGCAGGGTGAAGTTCTCGACCAGATAGTCAATTTCGTCTTCTGCCAGTGCCAACCCTAAGGCTTGGTTGGCCTCGACTAAGGCGACGCGGCCACCCGAGAGAATGTCTACGCTATGCATCGGCGCAGGTTCCGCTTGCTCGAACAGCACCGCGGCGGCCTCAAGCTCGCTGAACACCGTTTCCATCATCCGATCGTGCAACAATCCGATTAAGGTCGCGTGTTGCTCATTGGTCAAAGGCGCGGATAACTGAATATAGTACGCCGTCCCGCGCTCCAAGCGTTTGACCGCATCCAAGCCGCAGTTATGGGCAATATCAGTTGCCTTGGAGGACCACGGCGACAAGGTGCCTGGACGTGGGGTCACAAGAAACAGCGTCCCTTCCGGGGCATCCGGTGGTAAGGTTGGTCCGTAAGTCAGTAGCTTTTCGAGCTTCTCGCGACTGGCGCTATCCAAAGGCTGATGCAAATCGGCAAAATGAATAAACTCAGCATACAGTGCCGTGACAGGTAACTGGTGTGCTTGGCAGCTCGCCAGTAATTTGTTGACACGAAACTCAGACAGTGCGGGGGAACCACGCAAAATATCCATGTGCGTACGTCTCTCGTTAGCGGTAAATGAAAGGGGTATACCCAAGTTATCGCACCCTGGCACCATAACTTGGGTATCACCACTGACCTTGCCGCAATGGCAGTTGTCACGGTTATATTTCACGGCAAGCGCGGATACCGTTCACGCATTACGCACAAAGCGAATTCACTGAGAACCCCGAGTGATGCGCCGCTCAACCCGCGTTTTAATGCTGGCATTTTGCCCAAGCGACCGCCATTATAGGGGAAAACCGTCAACGACAACACACCTGACGCAACCGTTTGCGCAAAAAATTTTCCCTCTATCGGTCTGACGTCTATTCACGTAGAATGGCGCGTCTATCGATCATCGCTAGCGGTTTGATGCTGGCATGCAACAGTGAGCGACAGCCTTTGACACAGCGTGACTTTTCTTTGCGATCATGGATGATTAGCCTAACGGTACTTGTGCTTAGCCTCGCCGTCACAGGCTGTGATTGGACCTTCGACGATCGTACCGTTCTAGAAAAAATCCGTGACCGCGGCGTTTTAAGAGTCGGGACACTCAATAACGAACTCTCATACTATATTGGTCCTGATGGCCCCACCGGGCTGGATTACGAGCTTGCATCACGTTTTGCTGATAAGCTCGGGGTAAAACTGGAAATGGTGCCGACCTACACCTTGTCCGGGCTCTTCCCTGCTCTCAAGCGCGGTGATGTGGATCTGATTGCCGCTGGCCTTACCATTACCGACCAACGTTTAGCCCAGTTTCGCCCTGGCCCCGCCTATTACTTTGTCAGCCAACAAGTGGTGTACAAAAAGGGACATTGGCGCCCACGCGATGTCGATGACTTTAACCGTGACGATGCCACCATGGCGGTAGTGGAAGATTCTAGCCACGACCTCACCCTGCAAGCGCTAAAACAAGACCACCCCGATCTCAGCTGGAAAGTGGTGCAAGACGCCGACGATGATGAGCTGCTTAAACAAGTCGCAGACGGTGAGATTGACTTTACCATTGCCGATTCCGTCGATATTGCCTTGATGCAACGCACCCACCCAGATATAGCCGTCGCCATGGCCCTCAGTGAAGACGAGCCTGTCGCCTGGTTTATGAAAAAACAAGGCGACAGCAGCGCCTATGCCTTGATGGTCAATTTTTTTGGTGAGATCAACCAAACTGGCGAACTGGCTATCTTAGAAGAGAAGTATTTTGGTCACGTCGACCAATTTGATTACGTCGATACCCGCGCCTTTTTGCGGGCATTAGAGAGCAAGTTGCCTAAGTGGGAGCCGCTTTTCAAAAAGCATGCGAACGATTTTGATTGGCGCTTACTGGCGGCCCTATCGTATCAAGAGTCTCATTGGAATCCACGGGCGATCTCGCCCACCGGGGTGCGCGGTATGATGATGCTCACCCTGCCGACCGCTAAATCCGTAGGTGTGCGCAATCGTCTTGATCCGGAACAAAGTATTAAGGGCGGCTCGCTTTACTTGCAACGCGTACTTGACCGTGTGCCTGCCAGTGTCAATCCACATGAGCGCATTTGGTTTGCCCTCGCCTCTTATAACATTGGGTTTGGCCATATGATGGACGCACGCCGACTCACTGACGCACAAGGGGCCGACCCTAACTCTTGGAGCGATGTAAAACAGCGCCTGCCTCTATTGGCCAAGCGTCAGTATTACACCCAAACACGCTATGGTTACGCACGTGGCTACGAGGCGCTTAGCTACGTCGAGAATATTCGCCGCTATTACCAAAGTATTCTAGGCTATGAGAAAGCGCATATAGAATCTCTCGATAGCCAACAAGTTGAAGATCTCGGTGGCCTACAAACGATCGTCGCCCCTGACGAGCCATTGGAAAATGCCTCCGAGAACGCAACCGAGCAAGCGCCAGATTCGGCGTCATCACAGTCAGAGGATAACTCGACACCGCAATCAGACACGCAACCACAATGAGGGCAGCATGGTTCCAAGAAAACGGCTGGTGAAACAGAGCTTTCGCAAAAACAATATTTCATCCGCTAACCGGCGTAAGCGTATGCGCCAAAATATGCATAAAAAGGTACTTTGGCGACAACGTGCCTTTGCGATTCGTGAATTTGCCGCCTTTGATGACGCGTTCTAGGACATCTTGCCTGAGTCAGGTAAGCAAGGTTGAGATTGACAGGCTGCTTTTTTAGCGGCCTTTTTTTCGGCGCGACGACGGCGGAAAAAGGCTTGTAATTGCGCACGGCATTCGGTTTCTAACACCCCGCCCTCACTGTGCACATGGTGATTCACACCCTCATAGCTCAGCAAGTTCATTACCGAACCGGCAGCCCCCGTTTTGGGATCCGGCGCGCCAAAGTAGACTTTTCTGACACGGCCATGCACGATCGCCGCCGCACACATCGGGCACGGTTCGAGTGTCACATAAAGATCCGCGTCTAATAAACGATAATTCCCCAGCACTTGGCCGGCTTGGCGTAAGGCCATGACTTCGGCATGGGCGGTGGCATCATGCTGGGTAATGGTTCGGTTCCACCCCGTGCCCACCACCTCACCTTGATACACCACCACGGCGCCGACAGGTACTTCACCCTCTTGTTCCGCCTTGTCTGCTAACTGGATCGCTTGGCGCATATAGACGTCGTGCTCGCTATCCGACGCATGTGGATCTTTCATTCCAACCTCTGTGACTCACAACCTAATACGCCCTCAGTATACGATACAAATAAGCCGGCTCGAAGGCCGGCTTATCTCGCTCAACGTATTGCCACGTGTTACTGCACCAAGTACTGGTAACTGGCTTGAATGCCCAAAGGCAATCCGAACGCCCAGTACGCCAACAAGAACAAAGTCCAACCTACCAGCATGGTAAGCGAGTACGGAATCATCATTGACGCCACGGTACCAATACCCGTGGTTTTCACGTAGCGCTGGCAATACACCACCACCAGTGGGAAGAACACCATTAATGGCGAAATAATGTTCGACACGGAATCACCCACACGATAAGCCGCTTGCGACAATTCAGGGGAAATGCCAACGACCATTAACATCGGCACGAGAATCGGCCCAATCAGCCCCCATTTCGCCGACGCGGAACCAATCAATAAGTTCACCATTGCGGTCAGCAAAATCATTCCCACAATCGTCATCTCACCTGGCAGGTTCATTGACTGCAACAGCTCCGCGCCGTTGAGCGCCAACAAAGTACCAATGTTGGATTGCGTAAATGCGGCTAAGAATTGCGCGCAGAAAAACGCCATCACCATATACGCACCCATGGTCGCCATGGTGTCAGACATGGATTTAATCACATCTTGACTGGTTTTAAAGGTGCCCGCGGTTTTGCCATAAACAATGCCTGGAATGATAAACAGCACAAAAATCAGCGGCACGATTGATTGCATAATCGGTGCATCAAACGCAGTCAGCTCACCCGCCGGAGAGCGAAGTGGGGACGTTTCCGGCCACGAGGCCGCCACCAGCGCAGCGATCCCTAGTAGCATCGCCAGCCCAGCACGGTTAAAGGCTTTTCCTTCAATCTCCGTAAAAGAGCCTAAATCCGGTGCCTCTTCGGCATCCTCATCAATCGGTGTGCGATTTAAGCGTGGCTCGACAATTTTCTCAGTCACAAACCAGCCCAGCGCCATAATCAAAATCGATGACAAGCCCGTAAAGTAGATGTTAGCGAGGGGATTAACTTGGTAGCTGTCATCCAACACGTGTGCGGCCGACTCGGTAAAGCCTGCCAGCAAAGGATCAATGCCAGACGGAATAAAGTTCGCGGAGAAGCCGCCGGATACCCCAGCAAAGGCGGCAGCGATACCGGCCAGAGGATGACGACCCGCCGCGTGGAAGATAATCCCGCCGAGTGGGATCACCAGTACGTAGCCAGCATCTGCGGCGGTGTGGGAGACAATCGCCACCAAAATCAGCATGGGTGTAAGCGCTTGCTTCGGCGTTACACTCAGCATTTTCTTGAGCCCGGTGGTAATAAAGCCTGACTGATCAGCCACACCTACACCAAGCATCGCCACCAAAACAATCCCCAGCGGCGCAAATCCAGTAAAGGTGTCAACCATATTGGCTAAAAAGTGGGCTAGCGCATCGCCGGTGAGCAGGTTTTTGACTTGGACAGCGTCACCGGTCAAAGGGTGGACTGAATCAAAAGAGATCTGAGAGAGAATAGCTGACAATACCCAGACTGTGATCAGCCCCCAAAAAAACAATAACGCGGGATCCGGAATGCGGTTCCCGGCCCGCTCTATCATGTTCAAAAACCGATCCATGCCGCGCGGCTGGCCAGCATCGGCTGAGTCGCTTATGTGTTGGCTCACTGTTTACTCCATTTTTCGATGTTGTGTCTTTGCTTACCTGCTGGAGCAGGTTTTAGTGACATTAAAATGACAAACTTTCGCCAGTAAAGCAAAAATCAGCATAGTTAGCCATAAGAAAGCCAGTTAACCAAATGTTAAATTGTTTTGTAATTAGAAAAGCAGCACAAAAAACGGACGCTTACAGAGCACACTGAAACATTTAGAAACAAAAAATCTGCTAGGTTTGGAGTTAGGTTTGCTGAGTTGTGCGGGTGATCAGTGTCAGTACAGACTCAAACCCGGGGTTCAGGCAGTGTTTTAAGCTGTAGATATTGCTCATTGATGCGTTCGGCAACCTCCTTGTTTCGGCTATCTCGGCTTGCTAGCAGCTCAGCAACAGCCAGCAACGCCTTGGCATTGATATTGATATCCAGCGCCTTTCCCCAGAATGCAGGCACCACCCAAAGTCTGCCGGAAGCGTCTGGCTTTGCCTTGAGCAGTGCAAGCTTTTTTTGCAATGGCTCAAAGGTAAAGAGCTGTAACTCATAAGGCTGTAAATAGCGTGTCAGTTTATCGGCAGCGACTTCTCCCCCCCAACAATCCTTGGATGCTAAAGGAATGTCTCGCCAATCATCCGGCGCAACTAATTTTAGCCCTCCGAGCTTTGGCCTAAGTACGGTACGATAGTGTTCAATCCAAATCTGATAAAGGGCCTCTTTATCCAGAATGCGACGGGTACTACCCATACTGACAAGCTTTTCAGCCTCTAGGTATTTAAATCCCTTACTCACCATACCTAATGAGATATTTGCCATCTCGGCTATGGCTCGAAACGGCAGATGTAACACATCTTCTTGAGCCAACAAAGCAAACAGAAGCTTCATAAAACCTAACCCTGGCTTTGCCGGCTGTGGAATTGCAAGGTGGTCTTCAGTGCTGTTTTTCCCCTCAATCCATAGATTTAGCCCGTCATGGCTCAAGCGAGCATTACCGGCCTCATCAATAAAATTGATCGCGTTCTCGTTGCAAAAATCGGCGAGATGAGTCGTCAGTCTGTTACACACCAACAGATTGTCTGAGCGAGCAGCGCCTAGCAATGCGGATAGGCTTTCTTTACGGTGGATACGCTTTATTTCAGCGCTAAACGAGTAGCATTGGCCGTGCACTGTCAGGGTGACCTCGGCATCGGTGTAAGGCCCACCATCCGGCTTAGGAGCGAAAGTATACTCCCCTTGAATATGCGAAGGCAGATTATCCAAAGCTAGCATTAGTAGTGTCGAGTTCTCGTTCATACCCAGATGACGTTCATGAATCATGAACAGATAATAGTCCGCTTTACTTTTGTCGGCAATAGCTTTCATCTTCGAGCCGTGCCCACTGTTGTGCAGCCATGACGTCAATCGTTGATAGATAGTGCAACCATAAAAAATGCCAGTCAGAAAACTGACTGGCATTGTTGTTAGTTGGCAAAGCTTACTTCGCTACCTATACCTAGCGAGTCTTATTCCCACTCGAATATCAACGGGCACAAAATCCATCGAAATACCAGCCATTTAGAAATATCACCTTTCCCGATACCATCATCTATACCATACGCAGAATTTTTTTGATTTTTTGCGTCTCGTCGGCGTTTGAGTTCTGCCTTGGCCCAAGCTGAGGATTCTTGCATATCACGACGAAGTTCTTGTTTCTCTTTACAAATCAAAACACCAATTGGATATGGGGTTTATTTATAAATCTTTCTCAAAGAACTAATCATTGCCTCTCATCATCGCTCCAAGGTTCATAGAAGGTCGGTCTAAGTTTCTAAGGCAGCAACCTGAACCGAAACCCGGCCTACGTTATACATGGAGACTTGGCCACCTACAGCCTGTTCGGGATTAAACAAGGCAAGATTAATCCCTTCACTAACAGAGCTGCGATAAACAACGCCGTCAAAGCCTTTCTTTTTAATGAACTCACATAGGTACTGACTCGGTATATAGTCGATAGCCGCTCCCGCTGGTTGAACAGGCCTAGTTAACTCCTCTCCCAAACGTTCCAAGAAAGGCAAGTCCGCACGCAGTTGTCCGATATCGCTAGCGTCAGGCAAGATAAAAGGAGATACAAGCTTTCGTGGGTTGCGCAAGTCTACTGCCTTTATCTCAGGTACACTAAAACCAGCTACACAAGCAACCTCGCCGGTATGAGGCCTGATCTCAGCCACAGCCGTATCAGGCTGAGAACCCAGATAAAGATAGGGGATTCCAGCAGGGTTCGCCCTACCATTAGATGAGCGCCGCCTCGGTGGAGCGCCCATATTTTCGATCGAATAGCCCTCGCCACCTGTTCGAATTCGTGCTCGATACCACTGCCTCGGTAATGACCGAGCTATAAGCATGTCGAGCAGCTCTTCGTAAGCGGTTAATAAACCGGTGAACGCCTACTCGACATCACTG